>JAWXCD010000126.1:0-10236 GCA_034440535.1 Verrucomicrobiota bacterium
CTCAATTTGAATGAATAAGATGCCCGCGAATTCTCGCGACGAATACCAGAGGGATTCCACCCCAATCTCAGAGTTGCCGAGCTACCCCAAATGTAGACCATCAAACTTTTTAACTGGTTCCATATAAGTTACTCAATTTATGACGACCTACACTAGCCAAACTCATTTCTATGTGGCTTTAATACTTTGATTCAATACTGAAAATCCAATTCCCGGACTCGTAACTCTACCGAAATGAAATGGGGCCAGCACCCGCTACGCAGTTGCCAGCCAACATTCATTAGAATAGCTTAGAAGAACGGGATGTCAGCGCTCATACTGGGTTGCAATCAGTCGAGGAATCTAGAGCCAAGCGGCTTAATGACCCTGATTTTTGGAGATGGAGCGGGTGAAGGGAATCGAACCCTCGTGTGCAGCTTGGAAGGCTGCCGTTCTACCATTGAACTACACCCGCGTATTGATGTCTAAGAACATAGAGGGCATTTTTAAAAAGGAAAAGATTTTTTATTTCTCCCGTTCAACTGATTAATCCTCCGGCGCGGGGGTGTCTGCTTCGAAGGTGTCTTGGGAATTTCGGAGGAGCCATGTTTTGATGTCACGGGCGAGGCGGAGGCTAATGCCGTCGATTGTAGAAATCTCCTCGGGAGTGAAGGTTTTGATGCGCTTTATGGATCCAAACTTGGTGAGAAGCGCGATTTTTTTGCGTTCGCTGATGCCGGGAATTTCGTCTAAGAGACTTTCTTCGACACGTTTTTTTAAGAGGAGCTGGTGGTATCCGTTTGCAAATCGATGCGCTTCGTCGCGAATGCGCTGGAGAAGTTTGAGGGCGCCACTGTCTTTTGGGAGTTGAAGCGGATGCGGTTGGAAAGGGCGGTAAATTTCTTCGAATTCTTTGGCTAATCCAATGAGCGGAATGGAATCGAGGCCCAGCTTTTTCAACTCCTCAAGGGCGGAGCTAATCTGACCTTTGCCGCCATCGACGACGATTAGGTTTGGGCGGCGGATTTGTTGAATCAGGACTCTCGCGTATCGACGGCGGATGACCTCAGCCATGCTTGCGAAGTCATTTTGAATTTCGACAGAGCGGATTCTATAGCGGCGGTAATCGTTTTTCTCTGAGAACCCGTCGCGAAAACAAACCATAGAAGCGACGATATGCGTGTTTGAGATGTTTGAGATATCGAAACACTCGATGATGCGCGGCGGCCCTTCTAAGCCAAGGATATCCCCAAGATCGGAGAGGTCTTTCTTTGGGTTAATAGAGCGTGGCAGGGGGCGTGCGAATTTCCGCGTAAATTTGGACGTTTTCTGAAGATCTTGAATCATGTCTCGAAGACTCGCCGCCTTTTCAAAGTCCAATCGAACGGCTGCATCTTTCATCTCGGCATGGAGGTCAGTGACCAATTCATCATTTTTACCTTCCAATGCGTCACAAGCCTTGATGATGTTTTTTTTGTATTCGTCCATGGTGATTTTATTAACACATGGAGCGCTACAAATTTTGATCGCATGATCTAGGCAATGTTTGTATTCACGTTCCCCCGGAGTGTGTGCGCGACAGGAGCGCAGATGATACTTTTTTTTCAGAAGCATAAGCGAGCTTCGTAATGCACCCGAGTGAGCGTAGGGACCAAAGTATCGACTGCCGTCATCCTTTTTCATGCGCGTCAGGACGAAACGCGGGATGGCGTCGTTTAAGTTGACCTTCACCAGAAGAAATTTCTTATCGTCACGGAAACTGATGTTGTAACGCGGGCGGAAATCTTTAATGAGTTTTCCTTCGAGCAAAAGGGCTTCCGGCTCGGACCGAACCACATGCACTTCGAAGTCGTACACGCTATCCATGAGCGCTTTGAGTTTGGGATCCCAACCCATGCGCCTAGAGGGGTGAAAGTATTGGGACACGCGTTTATGCAGGTCCCGAGCTTTGCCGACGTAAATGACCCGGTTCAACCGATCCTTGTAAAGGTAAACGCCCGGTTTGTGCGGGAGTTCGTTCACCATTTTACGGAGTCGGTCCTGTGGGCTTTCCGCGTCGTTTCCGGATGAGTTGAATGAATTCATCAAATTCTGTGACACCGAACAATCTACAACCAAACCAGAAGGTGAGCAAACATCCGCTCATAGAAAGAGCCAAGTCCGCAGCTCTCAAAATCCATAAGTCGCGGCCCACGTTCAAACCCCAGAGCGTATGTAAAAGAAACCCGCTGACGCACATCAAAACTGTCGCGCCACAGACCCGACTCACCGTGTTCCAGAGCGGACCTAAATTCCAGACTTTGATTCTATTATGCATCATGAACATGAGAGTTAAGGCGTTTACGCAAATGACAATTGACGTCCCCATAGCAAGACCCGCATGACCAAACCCAAAATGCATGATAAGGAGGTAGTTGATCACAAAATTGACAACGATGGCGCCGAGACTGACCAACATTGGTTTGCGTGATTCCCCCAAAGCATAAAAGGCGGGACCGATAATTTTAACAATGCAATAGGCGATAAGTGCAAAACTATAAGCCTGTAGAGCCATGTGAGTCGCATGAGTATCAGCCGCCGTAAAGTTGTGACCGATCTGGTAGACCGTCCCTACGATCCCATCGCCAAGGAGGATTAAACCTGCCGTTGAGGGGATTGTGAGGAAAACGACCAGTTGCAAGGCGTGCGTCAGGCTCTCTTGGAAGTTCCCCATGTCGTTATCGGCTGCGCTTCGGCTTATGGAAGGAAGCATCGCCGTGGCAACCGCGACACCGAAAACGCCCAAAGGCAATTGGAGAAACCGGAAAGCGTAGTACAAATAGGAAGTAGCCTCTCCGCTCACATGGTTGGCGAAGATGGTATTCACTAAAACATTGATTTGAATCGCTGAAGTGGCGATGACAGCCGGGCCCATAAGAAGCCCAACCTGCTTGAGACCTGCATCTTTAGGGTCTAGGACCGCCTCATAACGGTACCCCACTTTGCGCAAAGCAGGTTGTTGAATCAGCCATTGGAAAAAGCCGCCAATGAGAACTCCTACCGCCAAGCCGTACATAGCCGGAAAACCGAATTCCGGGTGGACAACATATTGTTTAATTGAAGTCCAACTCGACCAGCTGACGTTGGGTTGACCCCAGATACTCTCAAAAACAAAAGCGAGACCAAAGCCGCCAAAGATTGAGCCAATATTAAAGAATGAAGAGGCCGAAGCCGGGATGGCAAAGTTGTTTTTCGCGTTGAGAATTCCCATGGAAACGGAGGCCATGGAAACGAGAAGCAAAAAGGGGAACATAATCCGGATCATGTTGGCTAAGAGTCCCTGTTGATCCGGAGTGAAATTTCTATCAGGAGCTAGGGGCAAATAAGGACCGAACAAGATGCCCAGAACTACAATGCTGCCCACGATCAGGAGCAGGGCGTTAGTCACCATATTCGCCAGCCTCCACGCGGCGGTGTCACCTTCCAAATGTAACTTCTTCGTGAAGGTCGTGACGAATGCAGAGGATAAAGCACCTTCGGCGAAAAGATCCCGGAGCAGATTTGGAATTCGGAACGCCGTCAGAAACACCGAGGTCAATGGTGACGCGCCAAAAAAGAAGGCAAAGAGTTGTTCGCGGATCAGGCCTAGGACCCGGCTGATCATCACAAAGATCCCGATGATGCCCGCTGACCTAGCTGTTTCTTTTCGCTTGTTCATAGAGAGCGTTCAACTTTTTGTATTTTAAATAAACTTCGTAGGCGTTGAGTCGGGCAATCGTCATGCCATGGGCGCCATCGAGGAAACCCGCTTTTAAAAGGTATCCCCTCAAAAAACGCGCGCCTGCGTGGAGCGACCCGAGGACAGTCTGGCTCTTGCTTTTATTTTCGTATTGGGTCTCGGCCCATAGTGTTGAATAACGATCAATTCGCTTTAATTGATCCGTTCTGTCCTTGTACGAATAATGAAATAAATCGCCCGGAACAATTTTTGTACGTGTTGGACCCTCGACGCGTTCATGCACTTTGCCGCCGGCGAACCGGGCTTTGGTCCGGCTAAAAACTCGGAGCACGCGGTCGGGATACCAGTCGCCATGGCGTATCCATTTACCCTCATAAAAAACGCAGCGTGTGAGGATAAACCCGTCGTAATCTCCCGGTCCCGCGTTTTTGAGGAGGGCTATTTCCTTATGTAAATCGCCAGATAACTCCTCATCGGCATCGATAGAGAAAACCCAATCATGGGAAGCCTTTGCCAAGGCCATGTTTTTTTGTGCAACAAATCCCTGCCAAGGTTCGTCAAAGACCACAGCCCCAAATTCCTGTGCAATCTTTTTGGTGTGGTCGGTGCTCCCCGAGTCGATGACGACAATTTCATCCGCCAAGTCGCGGAAACTGTTCAAGCAACGGGGTAGATTTTCAGCTTCATTGTTCGTAATCACGCAGAAGGAAAGCTTCATAAATCAGCGTTTAAGTTGTGCATTGACCGCATCCACAACCTCCATAACTGTTACGCTTTTCATGCATCGAAAATCCAAGGGGCATTCGCGGAGGAAACAAGGACTGCATTCGACATGATGCCTGAGAATCGTTTTGTGTGGCCCCAATGGCCCGGTCAGTTGGGGTTCGGTAGAACCATAAATAGCGACGACGCGCGTTCCTACGACGGAGGCAAGGTGCATCGTTCCGGAGTCGTTACAGAGCACAACTTTGGCATTCGTTAAAAGTGCGCCCAATTGTGAAAGAGACGTTTTGCCCGCGAGGTTATATCCGTACACCCCTGACTTTTGAATAATATCCTCAATAGCGGCGCTATCTTTAGCCATCCCGACGTAGACGAGGGTGGCCTCCTGGTCGAGCGCAATACGTTTACAGGCTTCGGCGTATCGTTCCGGGAGCCATTTTTTTGCAGGGCCGTATTCGGCTGAAGGACAGACGATGATGATGGGTTTAGACGAAGGAAGCTGGAACTCCTCGAGCGAAACATCAAAGTGAAGATCGGGAATTTGGAATGTCCCGGAGCCTCCGATGTGGCGGATGATCCCCAAGTAATCTTCCTGTTGATGTTCCTCGTTGTCGTGTCTTGCCGTTTCGGGGACGACGTTCGTCAAAAACCATTTGCGCCAATGCCCCTTGTACCCGATCCGCAGGGGGATTTCTGCAAAGAAGCCAGGGAGCGCCGAACGGGCTGAATTCGGGAAGGCAATAAATGCATCGAAGTTTTTTTCGGAAATCGAATCGGCTAAAGACTTCATCGTGTGGCCCGTGCGAATCTCAATGATTTCATCCACATCCGGGCACGCGCGCCAGAAATCAGCGAGCTTGGTGGGGGTCAATACCGCAACATAAGAATCCGGGCGCCCCAATTTTAAATTGTGAATCGCGGGTAGGGTCATCACAGCGTCGCCCAACCAATTGACCTCGCGCACGAGAAATTTGAATTTTTTAAGTTGTTCTACTTTTTCTATGTAAACATGGCGTTTTGATTTGAATAACAACGAATCCACTTGTGGCTTCCATTTGTCTTGGTGCCAATGCCATTCGAGGGGATTTTTTCTAATGAGCTTTTCCAAGGCCATGTTGAGATGGTAGGTGAGCTCTGTCATCGCGTAAGAAATGCCTAAATGTTTAAGCGGAAGTTGCTCATGGATTTCGACCTTCCACTGAAGCATTCCCGTTCGCATGCAGGAAAGGGGAAGAAGTGCGCTTCCGGTTTTTAATGCGAGGAGTGCCGGCAAAAAGCTGGTTGAGGCCAAATGCCCAAAGAAGACAGTCCACAGCCCATGACGATCCACCGGACCGTCCGCGAAAATTAAGACCACTTCGTTGTCTCTAAGTCGTTTAATCGCCTCTTTCCAGCTGCCCGGACCATGGAGAAAATGGAAACCATATCGTCCGCGCAGTTCATCCAGGGACGATTCCAGTAAATGATTCTTTGAGCGCTCGTAAAGGACAGAGATGCGTGCGCCTTTCAACTCCGACAGAGCGTGCCCGGCCAAGTGCCAGTTACTTTGACGTGAACCGACGAGGATCGTTCCTTTTTTTCGAGAGAGCGAGAGGCCAAAGTGATCCTGCCCCTCGAGTACGAAATGTTTGCGGATATGATGTTGAGATTTTGCCCCCAATTTTAAATAAACAAGGTAATGAAAAGCCGTATTCTGAAAAACGTTCCGGGCTTTTCGCTTAAGATCTTGGGGCGACCAATCTTTGCCGAGAGCCTCTTTTAAGTTTTTTAGGGTGACCTTGCGGCGCGTTCCGTCAAGCCAGAACCATAAAGCCCCTGAAAGAGCGCCCACCCATGGCAACGCCTTCATAGGAAGCATTTGGGCATAAAAGTAGCCGAGACAAAAAAGAATGTATTTAAGCAGACCCATTTTTTTCCTGGTAAGCCAAAGTGATGACTTTCATCGTTTCTTCCAAATTTCGTTTCATGGTGAACTGGGATGCCTCCTCGCGGCACTTACCTTTTAACAGTTTTAATCGATTCTTGTCCAAATAACCTTTCAACGCCCCCGCTAGGCTTGCTGCGTCTGTTGGATCTTGAACCACTGAGCCCGTCGATTCTGTGAGCACCTCGGAAAATCCGTTAATAGCACTGGTGACCACCGGCAGGCCGGACGCGAGCGCCTCTAGGCAAGCGTTTGAAAAAGGTTCGTAAAGACTCGGGAGCGTAAAAAGATCTGACTCCGCATAATAGAGTTCGGGAGTGCGGGACGTTCCAGCAAAAATAACCCGGCCGTTGTGCGTGACCAAAGGCGCGCGATCTTTGGACAAAATGACCAGCTTAATTGGATAACCCTTAAGCATTTCCACTGCGCGGATCGCTTGGGGAATACCTTTCCGTTCCCAACCACTCCCAACCAGGAGAATCATAAAATCGTCGGGCGTGATGCCGAGTTGTTTCCTAATTTCCCCTGACCTGGGTGTTGAGAATCGATCAAGGTCGATTCCATTATAAATCGTATGCAACCGGTCCAAAGGATAACTAAACCGATTCACGATCTCGGTTGCCCCTCGTTTTGAGTTGGCGATAACGAATTTAGCTTTCCTGTCCCTGAACAATTGGGATTCCAGCTTTAAGATGTTTCGGTGCTTTGGGTTCAGTGGGTCGAACCAACGTTTCAAAAGATGATTCCGATTTTTTATTTCAAGCCATAAAGCATGAACGCCATCACCTGCGCGGTAGATATCAGCCTCGTGAATGCGTTCCAAGCTAAAAACCACGGATCTATTCAGGGCAGGATTGCGCGCAAGATGATCACGAATTGAATCTGCAAAAGCTAACGGAGAGGCGCTCGGGCCCAATGCAGTGACCTTTGCCGATGTCGGGCTTTCGTTGTTCCATTCCTCGCAAAGAAAATTGACCGTGCATCCATGGTCGGCGAGGTGTGTAGCCAACCGGTGTCCATAGTTTTCTGCGCCGCCCGTGATGGAATATCGGCGACGCACCAGGCAAATTTCCATACCAATTTAAATTTCAACGTGAAGCAAATCGAGTATCCGATTGAGGTCCGCGTCTCCGTAATACTCGATGTTAATGCACCCTTTTTTTGGATGATGCTGAATATGAACTTTGGTTCCCAATTTTTGTCGGAGCGTTTCTTGAACGAGCTTGATCTCGGGCGATTCAGATTTTGTAATGACGGATCCGCCCCCTTTTTTGGATTTAATGGCCCCGGCGTTGGACCCCATGTTTTTGAGATCATTGATCAGGCGTTCTGTGGCTCGGACATTCAGGCCATCTTTAAGCACACGTTCCGCAGCCGTTTTTTGTTCCTCAGGGGAGTCTAGACCAAGAATCGCCTTGGCGTGCCCAGCGGACAGTTGACCGTTGTTCACCCACGCCTGAACCTCTTCGGGAAGGGAAAGAAGGCGAAGGATGTTCGTCACGGAGGTGCGGCTTATGCCGAGACGGATGGCGATGTCCTCCTGGCGAAGATTAAAGGTGCTGATTAATTTTTGAAACGAGTGGGCTTGTTCAATCGGGTTGAGATCCTCGCGATGAATATTTTCAATGATCGCAAGCTCCGCCAGTTCGGCGTCGGTCGCCACCCGTACGATGGCGCGGATTTGTGTTAACTCCAACTTCTTGGTGGCGCGCCAACGACGTTCCCCTGATATGAGCTCAAACTTGTCCCCATTTTTTCGAACGACAATAGGCTGTAAAAGGCCGTGAATCTTTATGGTGTCAGCCAGTTCTTGGATAATATCCTCGTTAAACACACGCCGCGGTTGGAACCGGTTCGGAGTGATGGCAGCGCAGTCGATTTGCTCAACCCGTTCGCCCTTCTCGACGATGGGCTGAGGATTCGCTACAGGCGAGGGGGACAGATTTGTGTTATTGGGTTTGATAAGGGCACCGAGGCCTTTACCCAAAGCAGGCTTGGACATCCTTTCAAATTATGGTTTTGTAGCCTCCGTGTCAATGAACACATCAACGCATGCCAATCTCGAAAGTTAATCCCTCCTCAATAAATAAGGCCGCGGCCCTTCTCGCAAAAGGTAAACTCATCGGTTTGCCCACAGAAACCGTGTACGGCCTCGCCGGTGACGCCGCAAATCCCGAGGCGTTAGCCCTGATTTTCTCAACCAAACAACGGCCGGAGTTTGATCCCCTTATCCTGCATGCCTATGACATGGACATGGCGTTAACCGCGGTGATCGATTTCCCTAGGGGCGCGCAAAAAATGGCCGAAGCTTTTTGGCCCGGCCCGTTGACTCTTATCCTCCCCAAAGCCCCCTGGGTCCCTGATCTCGCGACGTCGGGATTAAAAACAGTGGCGATTCGGGTTCCTAAACATCGTGTGGCCCGGCAAGTGATAAAGTCCTTTGGAGGATGCCTAGCCGCACCGAGTGCCAACCGATTTGGGCGACTGAGTCCAACCACCGCTGCGGCGGTTTTTAAAGAACTCGGCTCAAAGGTTTCTCTGATCCTTGACGGAGGACCTTGTGCGCAGGGAATTGAATCAACCATAATATCGTATGCCACGAACAAACCGATTTGCTTGCGATTAGGCGCGCTTTCACTGGAGGAAATTGAGGAAAAACTCGGGCAGAAAGTGACCCACCTGCGGAAAGTTAATCCGCGAATGGCCCCCGGAAACATAGGGAGCCACTACGCGCCCCGAACGCCATTACGGATCGTGAACAGCCCCTCTGAGGTCACGGACCCAAAAAAGGCAAGTTGGGTTTCGCTAAAACCTGTGGAGGGAGCGGGTGGCTTTAAGCACGTCCGATTCCTCACGCGCAACGGTGACTTATCAAAGGCCGCCAGCCGGTTCTTTCAAACCCTCCGTGAACTCGACGAATTGAACACATCAATGATCTACGCTCAGCCATTCCCGGACACCGGCCTCGGTCGCGCCCTCAACGACCGGCTAACCCGAGCCGCACAAGCGGCCCGCTGATTTTTTATCGGGTGGGCTGGTGAAGCGGTAGCTTCGCCTCAATCCGGAGTGGAGCCAGGAGCAATCAAATTTTTGACCATTGAGGGCTTCTTTTTTGAACTCCCTGTTATGACTCCATTTTACATTAAAACTCTCGATTCCTTTATTATTACCCTCAAGCATTTGCTATCAATCCCAAGGGACAGACAAACTATTTGTCATTTAAATATCAATCCCAACAATGAGGTGCGCTATAATATTGGACCACTACCTAAGAGAATAAGATAAAATGAAATCCATGATCTAAAAACAATACACAGCAGAGTTCAAAGCCCAGGCAGTGGAGCTTGTGAAATTAGGAAAGCCCGTGTCCGAGGTCGCCCAGGACCTTGGGGTTTTATCAGGCGTCATATACCGGTGGGTGCAGAAGTCCTCGGAGCCTGCGCACCTCGGGAGCGCAGGGCTGCGAGCCGTAGGCTAGTGTAGTCCGCCATAAGTCTTGTAACATATTATATAATGGCTATAAATTAGTTATGAGAACAGCCGTTGCCATTAAACTTACCGAAAAAGACAAACAAACGCTGGTGGCACTACGTCGAGGAAAGAAGGTTGAGGTCCGGTTAGCGGAACGGGTCGCGATAGTGCTTTTGGCTGCGGAAGGAAAAGAAAACATCGCCATTGCAGCGCTGCTAAAAATTCCGCGACAGAAAGCGGCACGATGGCGTGATCGCTATGCAACACTGGGTTTAAAAGGGATCATTAAGGACGCCGGTCGTTCTGGCCGCCCTCCACAAATTTCATCCGCGAGAAAAAAGCAGGTCATTCAAAGAACGCTTCAGGAGAAACCGGCAGCTCCAACTCATTGGAGTCGCAGCACCATGGCGGCGGCCAGCAA
>JAWXCD010000127.1:0-9461 GCA_034440535.1 Verrucomicrobiota bacterium
CAGACGAGCAACCCTGGGCTGTGTGACGGAATCCCTTTGGGATTCTTCTTTTAGAGCTTGAGCTCTGCAGCAAGTCCCTTTGGGATTCTTTTTCAAAGCTCTGGGTTCTGCGACAAAATCCCTTTGGGATTCTTTTTCAAAGCCCTGAGTTCTGCGACAAAATCCCTTTGAGGGTATTTTCTGGAAATAGTAATGCCAATACCTTTAAACGCCACGATTGCCAGTAATTTATTCCACTCATAATAATGTGTGGGTTGTTCGCGAACCCTCGCGAACGAATCCCAAAGGGATTTCGTCACACAGCCCAGGGTTGCAAAGCTACCCTGGGTATTTGCGGTAAAAACCGCTCAACCCCAAAGGGGTTGCGTATCAATTTAAATGCAGGCTTACCCGCGAGTTCCGGTAACGAATCTCAGAGTTGCGCACCACACTAGGTTGACTATTTTCCCCGCAACGGCAAAACAGTTTTCCACCTTATGCCCACGTTTTCACAGGCTATTTAAGCCTTCCAAATAACGCCTAAAAAAGTTGCTCACTTGTCTTTTTGCGCGGGGCATTTGTATCGTTTTCTCGGCGTCGGCAAAATTATCCGTTACCTCGCTTCCCATGTTCTCAACAGCATTGCGTCGGATTTGCAATTTTATTTCCACCCCGCGAAATGAAGCGCATCAAGGTAAAACACCGAGGTCACGACCCAGTGACAAGACAGCCAAAAATACAAAACGATTAGCAGGATAGTGCATTTAAATTCAAATCAAAAGATGTGAGTTTTTTGGTAATAAACAAACCAGGGAGACCAAATGCCATTAACGGATAATCAGTTGTTCACATTTCATGAATTAGGTTGGGTTGTTGTCAAACGTGTGCTTGACCAGGCCACAGTTCGGAAAATCAAAGAAGAAATTGCCGATGCTCACGAAAGGTTCGCACGGCCGGACGCGCCTCAAATCCCAAATGTATCATGCTCATGGGAGCCGCACGTGCCAAAGGATCAGCCTAAAAAAATTGAACAGTTAATGGGTGGGCAGATCATATCGCCAACGCTTAACCAAGTGCTGCGCCGGACGGATGTTCTCGATATGGTTGAACAAATTCTCGGACCAGAAATCGAACTCTTTCACTCTAAGTTTTTGATGAAAGCTCCAAATGTGGGGTCTGGGAAATTTCCATGGCACCAGGATTACGGGTATTGGCATTTTAGTGAAAAGGTTCCTGCACAGTTGAATTGTGCTTTTGCTATTGATGATCAAACGATAGAAAACGGATGTTTGCACTACGTTCCCGGTAGCCATAAAGATGGATTGCGCGAGCATTTAAACTTTAAAGCGGAATCATTTGCTTGGGGGTTATCAACAGACTTTAAAGCGTTTAAAGCTGTTCCTGTGGAATATGAAGCGGGTGATATCTGTTTCTTTGGATCATTGGTGATCCACGGTTCCGAACCGAATAACACACAAAGCAGTGCCACGTTTAATACAACGGCTTATTGTGTTCCAACGTCACACGGTGATCCGGCGTTTAAGTATGAAACCCTTCGCGCCAGAACTGAAAAATGGGGAGCTGCATTGGCATAAGCGACAGACACTGACATTCAAGTTTTAAAAGGAGGGATGCAATTCTGTGTCCCTCCTTTTTTCTTATGAATATACAATTGCGATTCTCCGCCATTGGCCTTTAGTTACGGCAATTGATGGCTCTTCATGTGGTTTTACCAACAGTAACTCAGCGCCGCTCCGCGATGCGGCGGCTCAACTGGATTTCGGTTTTCCCCGCGTTGATGATGGTTGCTTTTCAGCCCCAGTTCATGACCGGATTCCTTTTACGGCATGGCGCAGACGATTTTGCGATAGGCGTGATGAGTGCGGCGGGGGCACTGGCAATGGCGATGCAGATTCCGGGGGTTTGGTTTATCCAACGCTACGGGCAGCTCCGTAAAAACTTATTGAGATTTTCGATTCTTCAGAGATTAGCTCTGATGGGTGTTGGTTTATTGGGAATTGCCATGAGCCTATGGGGATGGGGATCCATGACCGCCTTGTTGGTATTGATTGTGATTGCGAATGCCCTAACGGGAATAGTCATAGTCCTTTGGTTGTATTTTCTATCTGAACTCGTCATCAGCGAGGAGACAGGCCGGTTTTTCGCCCAGCGCAGCATTATCATCAATGGTGTATTGATCTCCGCGCTCCTTCTCGGTTACGTACTAGATTCATTCTCACCTGAAGCCAGTTTACCCTATTCACTTGTTGTTTTCTGGGGGGCCTTCATAGGGATAACTGAATATTTTTTCTGGAAAGGAATTCCTGATCCTTGTCCCCAGTTAGAAATAAAACCATTTAGCCTGCGTGAAACGCTCTTGGAACCCTTAAAGATAAAGGATTTCCGGCAGTTTGCAATTTACCTGGCAGTGCGCCACGGTTTGGATACAGCAGTACTGGCCTTCTGGTTTGTGTTTTTGATTAAAGAAGCCGGGTTCTCGCAATTCCTCATCAACGCGGGGTTTGCAGGGGCGCTTCTTGTTCGCATTTTCACCAGCCGCTTTTGGAACCTTGTGGCGGAAAGGTTCGGGCATTCGTCGGTTATTCTCATCACAGACTTTGTTTGTATATTTTGGCCTCTCGTTGCCCTTTTTCTTCCAGGCCAACATGTATGGATTCCATACATGATATCGATTGTGGTTCCCAGTTTGTTTAGTATGGGAATGGAAAATTCCTCCACATCGCGTTTATTTGAACTCACCCAACGCGAGCAACGAAGTGAAGCAATCGCCGTGTTTCATCTTCTTTTGGCGCCATTGATTTTAATAGCTCCATTCGTGGCTGGGTATGCTTTGTTGTGGTTAAACGGACCATTGGGTAGAGAAGCCGTTTCCTTGTTCGGATTGAAATCAAACTACCAATTGTTATTTACAACCGTCGTCGCTCTCCGGTTGCTGTGGTGGTTTTTGGGTATTTGGATGATACGCGAACCGAAGCGTGGTCCGGTGGATGTTTTCAGGCATATCGTTCAGTCGAACCCCTTTCAGGTGGCTAGAAGCATGGAAACGCTTGTCGTCGTTGCCCCCATTAAAGCTAGGTTAAATTCAATCCGCCGCCTGGCCTATAGTCGATCAAGATTAGCCACACGGACTTTGACGCGCATGCTTCAAGACCCAGACCGGCGTGTTCGGAGCGCTGCGGCGCAAGCCCTGGGGGAGTTAGGAGATGGCGAAGCTGTCCCTGCATTGATCCAGACAATTAACCAGCCCAATTGCGCCATTCGAAGCGAATGTATCATGTCTCTGGGCCAGATTGGCGACCCGTCCGCACGTCCACTGTTGGAAGAACTGTTGAAAAAACCTGAATTTCAACGGTCATCAGTCATTGCTCTTGGACATTTGCGTGATCCTTTGGCTGCTGATGCGTTATGGGAACTCTGGAAAGATAGCGACATTAATCTTGGCCGGCCACTGCTCGCCTCTGTGTTGAGCGAGATTGGGGATAAACGGTGGTTGTCTCAATTCTGGGCAGAACTATCTAGAGCAAAGGATCAACAACAGCGGCGTGATTACGTTTTAGCCGCTGCAAGCGCGAACGGACACGATGACGATTTGTACGCCATGATCACTTCATTTGAGGAGTTTGGGGCAGAAGATCTTATTCGCGAGGTGCACCGGTTGAAGAAACTGATTCACCCGCATCTCACGGCAGAAAATGAGGGCCTTTTTGCTACCGAATCCCTGAACATGCAAAAGTATATCCTGAAGAATGAGTGGGGTCTCATACTGGAGTCACTCGTTTCCATAATGCACGTATTTAAAATGACTGATGTCGATGGATTTTCAGTGCGCGACTCTCTGAGCTATGCAGACACTGTGACTCACGAAGGGGTGCTGTTTTTATTGAGCTTTGCTAAAAAGAAAGCAGTGACTCTTCCTTTGTCCTCGAAGTGAGGATTTTATTTTGAGCCGCCGTTTGCCCGCGAAAACGATTGAAGGCAGTTTTGAAAATCGGGATGGCGAAACCTTATTGTATAATCTTAGCTTCTGGGAAACTGAACTTTAACAAAGCAGGCTCGACTTTTCGTGGGACTTCAATTCTTTCGACTTCTCCCTTTTCATCCAGATAAACCATATAAAGGGCTTTAAATTTCATGGGCATATCAGGATTACTTTCTGCAATGGTGCTCCACAATGTTGGCTTGGCAAAAACACCTGTCACTTCTGTGATTTCGAGCTTGCGGGGAAATTTTCCAGTCAACGCATGATGTTGGTCGCGATACCACGGTATGAGACTCTGTGCCCAAATACTCAATCCTACGTGGTTATTGGGGTAGATGAATTCGTGAAGGAGTTTATTGATGATTACCGGGCGGTGTGGATAAAAAATCATTTGTCCATAATCCGGTTTTTTTCCAGTGAGCGGATCGAGCATCCCTTCAGGGGTTTCAACCAGCACCAATCTCGTACCACAAGGGAGGTCTCCATAATGCTCGACGTAAGGTTGACTGAACATTCCCCAAGAGTGGTATATGCGCATTTTCTGCCAGAGATAAGCCACGAGAGGCATTTGAAAGCCCCTATAAAATTTTTGAATGACACTATTGGAGACATCCATTACAAAGACGACCAGAAGAAACCAGACAATGACTCCTCTTCCGAACCGCATCAATCGGAGCCCAGAGGATTTCCACTTCGAAGGTCCTGCTCCTATTTGAGTGGAATGACTAAAACCTAACGAATCAAAGCTGCTAGGTGTCAGATTTAACCGTGTGAGAATGGGCGCTTTTTTCCACAGCCAATCAAGGAGTTCCTTATCCAGAAATAGAAACGCCACTCCAATAACCGCCAGAGTAAAAACCCATCCAACTGTCAGAGTAAATCCTATTGATGTATGAAGGAGGAGCACAGCGAAAACCCATACCCGACGAAACCACGGTTGGCCCCAACGTGCGAAAATAGCGAGATAACTGGTCGCTTGGATGGTGAGGGTCATGTAACAGGACACAATCATTATAAACCCGGGGGTGTTTGTACCGAATCTGGTTCCTAAGGGATGACTCCAGCACAAGTAGCTAAAATAGTTTCTTAATCCCTCACCTCGAACCCACGCGATATCCTGAATTTTTGAAAAAAAAGGACCAAACCAGTAAAACCCGCACTGGATAAAAAGGAGTAAAACCACAAGGCCGCGAAATTGGAAGTGGGCTGATTTCTTGCCCACAGATTTCTCGGCATTTTCCGGAACAGAAAGGAGCGACAGGCAAAGAGCGGTGAGCATGAACATGAAGTATCCCGCTGTGACGCATCCTGAGCAAAGGTACGCTACGCACAACGTGAAATAAGCTCCCAGGATTAAAGCGACTCTTACGGCCTTTCCGGCGAGGAGCATCAATCCACACAATACCATCAGCCCGCTACCCACCACCAACCCCGTCTGAGAATATAAAAGGCTGAAGAGCAGGGGCGGTTCCAACTCTCCATAGTTCATTCCTCTAAAGAGGGCTTCCCTTAATGGCCACATCTCTACGAGCATCCAAATGAGTGCCACTCCGTAAACTCTCACCGCCAATGCGAGGGCGCGGCTGTCCAGAGTAATAGGCTCAAAAGAATGGGACGATTTGTCAGGTTTTTTGTCTGGCATATCTGATTCTAATGACAGTTCGTGGATTTAAGAAATAAGCGATCTCGTCTAGGATATACCCGAGTCGTTTCTCTGCTTCCGAAACAAAGGAGGTTTATTGGCATGCAAAAAACTCCCCCTTTTTGGTGTGCGGCCTTCTAATATTGTAAGGTCACGCCTACATGCCAGCGATCATTAAACCGGGAGTTCAAACCCGTGTCTACAAGCTGGAACCCATAATCCACGCGGAGGGAGGCCCAAGGTCCTACAGCATATCGCAATCCGGGTCCTACGCTGAGCATTTCTACATCGTCGTCCTGCCCGGGTAGGGCATCCCCTAACCAGCCATGGCCATAGTCCACAAAAGCCAGAAATTTCAACGTCTGGTCTAACTGTTTCCAGTTTTCATTCACTAGTCCTAAAAGACTTACTCGTGGTGAAGACAATTCCCATGAGGTCATTACCCCATGGTCAGCGTTAAACTCGGTTTCTTCATATCCGCGAATGGTGCTGTAACCGCCAAGGCCGAATCCTTCGCTCGCTTGTAGATTGCCGCTGGACAGTTGGAATGCGGCTTTCCCTGAAAGCTCTAACCCATAAGGCAGAGCGAGCATTCGGCTTAAATCTAGACGCGCATATTCATAGTCGGCTTTCGATAGCGCTCGGCCAATGTTGAAGTCTTGGTCGGTGTTGTTGTCGGTTAATCCACCGGGGCTGTACACGCCCTTGATATTAAAAGAGCTCCAACCGAAGGCATCGGGCATGTAACCATGATACCCCAGCGACCACTGGACGATATCCACATCGTTAGCAAAAACAGAGGTGCCACCAAAACTCAAGTTGTTGTTGCTGCTTTTGAAGTCGAACCCGGCATTAATTCCATGCTCGTAAAGTCCGGCTTGGGCTAGGGGGATTTCATAGTCGAGTCCCACCTGCCAGCTCTCGCCTTTGAAGGTGACATCCGGAATGTCTGCCGTCACATCGGCAAAACTCCCAAAGACCGTCAGGATATGCCGCCACGGCAAAGGCGCGCGGTAGGAGGCGTTGTGTGCGGAAAGAAATTCAAAATCAAGATCCGTCACGTGACTATAGGCTAGGGTGTGGCCCACGCCCCACGCGTTACCCCAGACCCCGCCGAAGGTCAGGCGATCATCTCCAGTAATCGCATTCCCGGAATCGTCGTAGCCCACAGAAAAGGTGTAAGGCTTGGCATCCTGTACTTCATACTCGACGACTCCGCTTCCGTATTCTTTACCAGTCGATACGGATGATTTGCTTCGGAGATAATTCGGGCTGATTTTGTTGAGCCAATTCACATCCCGAAGTAACTGATATCCATCGATGGTATCGCCTTTTTGGACCGTCGTCTGACTGGCCAGAAATTCCTTTGAAAAGAACTTGTTTCCAGTGACCCCGACATACTCCGCTTTGGCTTGGGTGACAACGATTTTGAGATGACCGCTTTTTAAGTTTTGTTCGGGAATATTGACGTAAACCATGGGCATGCCTTTGGCCCTCAAATACTCAACGATCACTTCGGTGACCCTCTGCATTTCATCCTCATCAATGGACTTGCCGAGAAAGATTGAGATCGCCTTCTTGAATTTTTTATCCCCAGCAAGCTTGTCAACATTCCGGAACAATATCCCTTTTGTCCCGGCCACATTTGCAGCAGAAGCCGACTGGTTATCGGGATAAAAGATAATTGATTTAATCGGGGCTGTCTTGATGAGGAGATCACCAGAAGGTGATTTCTTGTCCTCTGCCCGTGCCGTGTGGGGAGCAAGCGCTAAGGTCGCCAGAAAGGCAACCATGACCGCAAGGCGAGCGCAAGTGAAAGACAGAGGTGTGATGAGGGGTGCTGATTTCATAAAAGTGACAGGTTTTGCGGGGGTGTGATGTTGAAATATTTTTGGTCCATTTTGGCGAAAACTTTGTCCTTGATCTGCTGCTTTACGACGGGATCACGAAGCGCTCGTTTTCCACCTGGCTTCCTTTCAAGGTTCACTACTTCCACGGTAATGTAATGTTTATACTCGGTAACGTACTGGGAGCCCAACCTCCTTAAATCCTCCATTTGATTTAGTTTGAAGTCTTGACCTTGTTCCATCTGCTTCCTCATGACTCGACCGAAATGGGCATAGATCTCAGACTCGCCTGACTCTTGGTAGGGCCGAGTTTCCTCATGATGCAGAATCATTGTATAATTTTCGTTGGCAAAAACCTCGCCGCCAAAGATCAGAGGACCGATCTTAAACTTCATGCTCATGGCTTTAATTAATGGATTATTGAGACTTAATGAGCGGGGAAAGGGGTCAGGATGACCCGATCGGGTATACGCCAAGGAAATGATTTCTAAGCAATAATAAAAACCATCAGGCCCATCCCGATCAAATTTAGCGTCGTATCCTTTTAATCCCTTTTCTAGTTTGTACGTCTCTTTTAGAAGAAGGTTAGCTTGAATCTTAGGATTGAGGCGGAAGACGTAAAACTCGTTTGATTCTTTGAGCCTGTCGATGAAACGTTCCCTCTTGATGCCTGTCGTCATTTGATGAAAGACATATCCTTCACCGTTATGTTCGTAAAAGAGACCCGCGTGTGGACACGACGGTCCCTCAAAAACTTCTTGTAAGGCGGCCATCTCCGGCATCAAACTCCGCTGCATGATCAGATCCCCTGTCTGAAGTTTCACGCCTTTTAGTTCTGGATGTGTCCATTCTGCGGCAGCTTGGCCGATGGAAAGGCACAGTATTAAAGTGATGAACTTATAAGTTTTAAAATGATGCATGGACGATTGTCCGGGGGAATGAGGGCAATGTTATTTCAAATAAGAAGTGACAGGTAATAATAACTATAGAGCTTTATCCGAGTTCGACTCATCAGGATCAATTTTCCCTCCCGATTTAAGATAATCGGCTTTCCACTCATTAAAGGATTTTAAGCGATATCTTTCACCCCCTCCATGATAGAGGGAAGTACCTGCAAGCGTTGCATCTGCAGATGTTTCAGCACGACTACCACCTGGTGAGTTCCTTTTCGTTTGTGGTTTGTTTTCCACCCATTTAATGATTTCGTCAAACGTATTTTTGGCGTCCGACAATGTCATTTTTTGACCATCATTCACGGTAGCTGTGATCTTGGTAGTATCTGTGGCGGCTCCTACTGAAGCCGGGGATTCTACATAAGTTTCTTTTGTAATCAATAATTTCTCCGTTTTTTTCTCGAAGTTCGTCAATGTTTCTTTGGGTTTAGATAGTCCCCCTCCTGTTGAGCTGATATACGTTTGTTCCCATTCCCCCCTTTTTACGCTTGATGAGTCACTGGACGCAAGCGCTGCTGAGGTCACGTTATTATTTTTTGATAATTGAGCGAGCGCGCTCTTATTTTTCGTGCTCACCTTAGTGGGGTCTACTGATTTGCCTGGCGATTTCAGAAAGTCTCTATCATCATCATCATTAAAATCCACATCACTATAGTACCGACCATGGGTGTTGTTTGATTTGTCTTTGTTCTGATTGAGAATCTCATTTCCCTTTTGGATATTGCTAGTGGTAATATTGGGTGCCGTAGTGGTTTGGGTATCTGTGGACCCAGGCGCAACGCCCGGCCCCACGGGTCCCGCTACGACTGGTCCCGCTACGACTGGTCCCGCTACGACTGGTCCCGCTACGACTGGTCCCGCTACGACTGGTCCCGGTACGACTGGTCCCGGTACGACTGGTCCCGGTACGACTGGAATAATAGCAACAGGGGCAACGGGTACGGGCGCAATTGGCGCGACGGGTGCAATTGGCGCGACGGGTGCAATTGGCGCGACGGGTGCAATTGGCGCGACGGGTGCAATTGGCGCGACGGGTGCAA
>JAWXCD010000128.1:0-8041 GCA_034440535.1 Verrucomicrobiota bacterium
CCGCGTCTGCGGTGCATTCTCAGGAATCCGGGGTTTTTACTTTTTCGGTCGCTTTCCCGTTGATCTTTATCCCGGCGTCCCCGCTCAAGGTCGGAAGCCGAACTTTTTCAACGCCGTTTTTTGCGCCTTTAGGCCTAAGCCGCATGAAAGCGCAGTTCGATTTTAAAGAACAATCCATTATCTTCGAAGGCTTGGATGACGAGGCATCGGCAATTGTTGTCAACCGGGCTCTCCTGCTTTACCTCCAATTAAAAAATGGAATTGAAACCGACGGCCTTTATCAGGATGAAACTCCGGTCACTAATCCCTATTATGAAATTAACGGCCTAGCCCGTTTTATTTTCGAAAATCTACATCAGCAACCGCCACCGAGTTTTACCAAGGAAACAAAAGTAATGCCGATGCCGACTACCCGGGATCTCGGATCAAAGCCCCTTCTCTATATGGCTGGTGCCATTGGCTCTTTTCCGGATTCCTGTCACGCCGCCTTCCGCGATTTGAAAGCTTTCGAAGATGGCGAGCCGACCGCGGGTCCTCTGCGCCATTATTCGTTTATCAAAGCCAATCCGAAACGTGCAGAACCCCCGGTGGCGATTACTTTTGACTCAGACCTTCTGCAAGGCACTTATCCGATTACTCACGCCAACCCTGATCAACTGGCCGCGGTTCAATCCTCCATTCAATCCACCATAATGATGGTCCAGGGCGAATCCGGAACCGGCAAAACAACGACGTTGCTCAATATTGTTTCAGAACATCTGGTTCTCGCACGGCGGGTTCTTTTCGTAAGCCGCCATTTTCAAACAATGGCCAAGGTTTACGAAGAGCTAACCGCTCTCGGACTCGATTCGCTCACGATTCTCATAGCCGATCCGGACAGGGATCATCATCTCGCTTACAAAAAACTGCGGGAACAACTCCGGATCCTCCCTGGCCTGAACCGTAATGATCAGTTGAACCCAAAACTCCAGCAGGCCAACTTGGATGTCGTCAATTCCTACAATTCCCTTTTACCCCTGCAAAATGCGTATTTGCATCCCCTTTCAAAAACGATGACGGTTCAGGATGCAGTGAATCAATGGGTCAACTTGAATTCTCCTGCAAATCTCACGATTGATCTCGCAGAAGAAAATATCGATTTAAAACAAATCGAACAATTTGGCCCTGTGATCCTGTCTGCAATAGAAAAAGCGGAGCGAATTGCGTTTCTGACGAATCCGTGGCGTCAGGCTTTCGGGTTGGATATTAACTCGTATAATGAGCTTGGACTTGAAGGCATTAAAAGGGAGCTGCGCACCCTTGCCGCAGCCGCCGTCACTGTGGACTCAACTCTTGCCGAGGATCTTCTTCCCATTGATCCCGACCTGGACTTCGAAGGGCAGGCAGCCAAACGTGAAAAGTTGGTTGCGCAACTTGAAGAAATGCCAGGGCACGCTTCCTGTCGTCCGTACCTCAACCGTTGGGTGGGCGTTCCGGCTACGGGAATTGAAAGCGCTCATAAACAACTTAATGAGCTGCAGCCCAACCTTCAGGGACTCATGACGTCTCTGGATTCCACCCTCACGGAACGTCATGAACAACGTTCCATTTCCAGCGATTACACTTTTGAACAGGCCATTGAAAGCCTTAAGGAATACGAAAAAAATTCAGAAAAAAGTTTCAAACTTACCCTCTTTAAGAAAGCCACCCTTTCCGCAAAAGTTTTGTCTGATTACGGATTACCCACTGAAGCTTCTCAGGCACGCCGTCTCAGACAATGGATGGAAGGTTATATGGTGCGCCAAGACCTCACCCGATTCTGCCGCCGCACCCTTCTAGAAGTCTCCGGGGAAGGTCTCATGCCGGACGTGGGTATCCGCCAGATCATGGGTGATCACGACTTCATTTTTAATTTTTTGACCGCTGTAAAAACTGACCCTTACCTGCGCAGTCTTGCCGAGTGGGTTCGGATGTCGATTTTCGATGTGAACGTGGCTCCCGGGTTTATCAGTCTGTTGCACCATTCCGTTTTGCGACTCCGGTCAATTGTGGGGTTCGATCAGGTTTTACTCAATTCTCCCATCGTCGATGACGCGTGGAAGCAGGAAGTGCGCGTTCAATTGTACGCCGGCAAACCCGTCGCGGGTTATTATGAGCCGCTCGAAGAAAGTGTCGAATCCGTCGAAGGTTTGGTTCAACTTCAAGAAGATTTAAGGCAGTTACCCCCCGGGCTTCAGTCGGCCACGTTGCAATTCCTCGAACAACAGACAAAAGGATTCGAAGCAATGGATTTCCTGATGAAAAAAGGATTGCAGGAGGCCCTGAATCGGCATATTCGGGAAGCCGCTTCGGGGATCGATTCGAACGAATTTTCCTTCTTTTTCAATAAGCTCCGGGAAACTCAGTCAATCCGACAGCATCTCTGCACGCAAAACATTCTTGAATATTGGCAACAAAAACAGGTATCCCGCTTAAAAGCCACCTTCGGGGCGGACCCTTTAACAGCCCTTGGAGAAGAACTCGAACAACGGCTCAGACTCACACAAAAACTCGTTATCGCCGGAGATCGCGTCCTTAAACTAAAGGAAACAATTGCCCGTGGATTTGATATCCCGCAAGGAGACCCTCTTTTTGATGTCGCGCCTCTCTGGATGACAACCCCGGAAGCTGCCCTGGCCCTCTTTCCACGCCAACCCATGTTCGATGTCGTGATTATCGATGACGCCTCCTTGCTGGAGACTCACGAGGCCCTCACGCTCATGGCTCGTGGAAAAAAAGTCGTTATCGCTGGAAACGAAACCGGGCCCGTACCTTGGAGCCGGGGCCTCACGACCTCCTCAGTAAAAGCGCCAGATAAAAATGCGGAACCGGTTCCTTCATTTTTTAATGAAATAGCAGACTTACCCATCCCCATTTTTAAACTACTCAATCGCTATAGGCCCGCTCCTCTTGAATGGCTCGAATGGTACTCCGGCGAATTAACGGGCAACGGAATGGACTTTCCCGCCCCGCGCCCCGTGGCCAAAGCAGAAAAATGGTTCAAAATCGTCAGGTGCCAACAAGGAAAATTCGATCGAGGCAACTCCGCCGAAGCGGATGCGGTCATCACCTTAATCAAAGATTTAAAATCTGATTCAAAGGTCACGCTTGGCGTCCTTTGTTTATCGGGTGATCAGACGGTTTTAATTGAATCTACTTTAAAACAGGAATCCTTACGGGACACGGATTTCGCAGAAAAACTCACCGCCTTGCAGGAAAGCGGACGAATGTGGATTCGGAGTTTCTCTCAACTTCCTCCCTCATCCGTAGACCACCTCGTCATCAGTACAGGTTTTTCGGCGGATGAGTCAGGCAAAGTAAATGGCATCGCAGAAACGCTCTCCGGTCCCCAAAATGGGCGCAAACTTCTGGCCTACCTTTCCCATTTTATGACTCGGTTAACACTGGTGACTTCAATCCCTTCAAGTTACCTGAACCCGCCCGCAAATGCGGGAATATCCAATGATGGGCTAACCCTGTTTCTCAAAACGTTTCATAAATTTATAAATCAACCGCCCTCGAAACATTTACCTGACACCCCTCCTCTTGTTAAATGGTTGGCCAAACAACTCACTTCCAAACATCAATTGGCTGTGCGTACCTCCATTGGTTCAGGCAAATTTAAAGTGGACTTGGCCGTCCTAGATCCGCATGACAGCATCACTCCACTTTTCGGAATCCAAACCGGTCTCGCGGTCACAGGCGAGGGTGCCATTCTCTGGGAAACCGAACGTGATGCGCTCCTCAAAGAAACCGGTTGGAAAACCATGCACGTCGACACTTGGAACCTCGTCGAAAACTCCGACGCCTGCATTACTTCCATTGTCGAAATGGTCAAAAGCCTCATGGCCGAGGCCGAAATGCAACGCCGGTTTTAAAGTGATCTAATTCATTATCAAAGGGGACGAACAAACTATGCCCTTAAAAGCCATTTCCTACTTTTCTCGTATTGGGCAATCATATGGCCGCCATGATCGGAATTCGGTCAATTAAAGGACCTATAGCTTGTCCTTCCCTTAAAGCCTCAGAGAATTACCTCTGAACGGCGACCGCATGATCCGCTTCAACGGCGGGCGGTTTCTGGGGCAGTATCCAGTTGTGATGCCACAAAAACCGCTTCGCTCTTAGCGCAAATGAAAACTCCACCGCACTGGTCCTGAACCAACCTTTACCAAGAATCTTTTTAGAAATGAAAGCCCACAGAAGCCAAGCTCCTCAAGTTAAAAAATGAGGTGGGCCCATCCAGACGTCGAAGGAGCCGGGGGTCATGTGAGCGAGTTGCGGAGGCCCTGCGCAGGGGAAATTTCCCAAAAGATCAGAACGATGCAGGATGACACGGGCGTCGTTGAATTCCCAAGGCGCGTGACTGATTCTGAAAAACCGCGTGACACCCCATAAATGGGTGTAAGCAAGATATCGCTCGAGAAGGAATTCCTCAATGGAGCCCTGCTCGGCTTTATGCAGCGGAGTTGTCGCTCTGCCCGCGAATTGAAGGACACGTTGAGCGGGAGTCTGGACGGTTACCCGGTTCAGTTTGCGCTGTGCAAATGCGAACTGATAAGGCAATCCGAACAGGAGTGGGCCGAGAGGGACGGCAAGGAGACTGGTGATCCATTCCTTCATAAAAAAGATTCCCCCACCTTTTTCGCCTTGAACGTAAGTGCGTAGGTTGAGGAAATGAACGTCCGACGCAGGTTTGCACACAATTTCCCCTAACGCACCCAGCCCCGACAATCGCAGTTTCTTCATTTCGAAAGCAACCACCGAAACCCATGCCTTGCCCATATAAAGATCGAGGGGAAGCGGAATCAAGGGTTGAAGTTGTTTCGGATCAACCGCCCAATGCAGAAAGAACATATTGACCCAGTCGTTGACAAATAAAGGACGCTTCTCTTCCTTGAGGAAAAGTGCATCAGCCTTTTCTGCCGCGGTTCGAACCGAGTTCATAAATCAAACGGAAAGGCGCCGTACCAATAAAGGCAAGCCATTCCACCATAAGCGAACGAGATCATGTAATGCACCAGCGTCCGATCCGGTATTCCCACCCAGAGCAACCGGCTGTAGTAGGTAAATTGCAGGATAAATCGTAAAGTCCAGAATCCAGCTATTAACCCACAGATCAGCCGAGAGATTTCCGTCCCGGGGATGATTTGACCGCTCAGGCACCAAGTAAGCACGCCAAAGATAAAAAGTGCGAAACTCAGGAACCAGCAATGAACATAAAAAACCTGTTTAAGCAGGAGGGGGACTGTGTTCAGCGTCTGCTTCCAGCCAAAGAGCGGGACCAAGAAAAGATTCAAAATAACCAGGATGAATTGGAACACGGCGACAAGCCGAAATATCACCTCTATATACTCATTCATCAGATACCTCCCTGTTTGATTCCAACGTAGGCATAGATCACGACCATGGCAGCGAAATTGAGGAGTAGGAAAGGATAAGAATATTTTTTGAATGGAGTATTCAGGTACGATCCCACTTCGAAGGCGGTAAATTCAACAATCAATCGTGCCGTCCAGAAAACCGCGATAAGCCCGCAAAAAGCCCTGCTGACCGGATGACCATCTACGAGGTGCGTAGCCAGTCCAATCGAAATGAGGCCGAAGGCGACAATGATCCCGGCAATAAATCCGCCATAGGTCCAGAAGAGGCGCCGAAGCATCAGGGGCAAAGGACTCAGCTCCTTTTTCCAATCCAGAACAAACGGCACAAGACTTATGGGAATGATCAGTGCCAAGTGCAGTAGGCCACCGAGTCGGATCAGTTGTTCGAGCGGGATATTCATAATGCTGTGTTTCCTGTTATGAGGTCAAAAAAGGGCATGAGGATATTTTCCATAAAGGGTTGATGCACCAGCAAAGGCAATGGTACGAGGGCAACGATAATCGTCCAAAGACGGCCGCGCATCCACCCACCCCAACGACTTTCCTCCACATGAATGCCCAGCGCTTGGATCAGAAAATACAGAGTAGGCAGGCCCCAACCGCCTTTGGCCGGGAGGCTCATGACGAGATCGTGCAGAAGGCCCGAGATAAAAAAAGTGCCGTACAAGGCAACACCCGGACCAAACCAGCGGAGCAAGGGACGATAAGTGACATGCTCAGCCCATTCGCTGAAAGCATGATTCCATCGCGTCCACAATTCCCGGAGGCGCAGCGCGGCGAGTGGCCGGTTCATCACCTTTTGCACGCGGACCCCGCGCCCTCTCCAAAAAAGCGCCATTAAATCAAAAAGCCCCGAGTGTAACATTAGGACGTACCCCGCGAGGAACAGGGCAATGCGGAGCGGAAGTGTCGTGGACTCCAACAAAGCGAAAGGCTGAAAGAAAAGAAGGAAGCCAATAAAAACCTTGGCACCAGCCATCAACCATTCGCGTCCTAACGCTTTTGTTTTGCGGGCAACCATGAAAGGTTGAGGATTCATCCCTGGCCAGCAAAAGAGAAATTGGACTTTTTTGTACAGGGTCATTTTCCGGGGCAACACACAGAGTTTACAGGCCAGGAAAACGGTGGCGGCGAGCACCCACATGAATAGAAAGGCAGGCATAAACGGCATCACAAAGACCGGAAAAATAATCAGGACTAGGGGCCAATAACGGCGATCAGGTTCCACATGACATGCCCCACTTTTGCAATGACGTGCGGCGGCAATTCGTTGATAAATACGATGCAGTAATTGGTTGATCACGGGAACTTTCCCTAGAAGAGCAAAAGGACGCGCCCACCAGAATTGGCCTGCCAAATAGATGATGGCTTCCGCTCCGCCGTAACGGGTCCCGTCCTTATCCACAACAGCCATTTCCCCGGGAATGGGTTGGTCAATCCGGTACGGAACCGCTCGAAAATTTCGACTCGCCAACAAACCCGTAAAGCGCCGGATGGCTCCCAGGCAGAATGGGCACGTCCCGTCATAATAAACTGTTCCTCCGCGCGTCGTGTTCATATTATTGTACTTTCAAATATTACTGAAACTACGATACAAACTGACGCGTGTGTTGGCAAGGATAAACTCGCGAAGCGGAGGAGGTGTGGATGGGAGACAGGCTTCGGGAATGCGGGGATCCAGAGACGTCTGAAGGCTGCGGATCGCCTCGACCTGAATTTCGATGTCAGGCCTTTTCAGTTGTTCAAGTGCTGTCCTGACGGGATCTTTGTCCTCGGAGTGGAGGATTGAAGCCATGCAATAGATGATCGTGATCACTCCCATCAGGATGCTTTTTGCAGGTTTCATTAGAAAATGTTTAAGCGTGCGGTGGACGAGTGTCGATCTTGTTTGGTGACTTAACGTTCGAAGGGGCCGTTCGAAGGGACAGACAAACTTTTATACTCCAATTATAGCGACCATAGGATCATTCAAATGCGAAAAGCGTAAAAATTGGTTTCTTTAATGACCAATAATTTGTCTGTCCCCTTTCATGTCCCCTTTCAATGCCGCTTCGGTTCGCAGGTCGAGAAGCACGAGCTCTCCCACCTCTACGAAGCCAAGATCAAGAATATGGGTAACGCCGGGCGCAACGGCGGCGAATATTACACCCCGCGCCCGCTGGAGCGCGCCATCATCCGCGTCGTCGCCCCGCAGCTCGGCGAAAAGGTCTACGACGGCGCGGTTGGCTCGGCGGGCTTCCTGTGCGAAGCTTTCGACTATCTCCGCAAACAAAATCCAAAGCGCACCACCGCTCAGGACCGAGCCCTCCAAGAACGCACCTTTTACGGCAAAGAAAAGAAGTCTCTGGCCTACGTCATCGGCGTCATGAACATGATCCTGCACGGGATCGAAGCGCCGAACATCATCCATACCAATACCCTCACCGAAAACCTCGCCGACATTCAGGAAAAGGACCGCTACCACGTCGTGCTGGCAAATCCCCCCTTCGGCGGCAAGGAACGCCCGGAGGTGCAGCAAAACTTCCCCATCCGCACCGGCGAGACCGCATTCCTCTTCCTCCAACATTTCATCAAAATCCTCAAGGCCGGCGGACGCGGCGGCGTGGTTATCAAGAACACCTTCCTCTCGAATAGCGACA
>JAWXCD010000129.1:0-43167 GCA_034440535.1 Verrucomicrobiota bacterium
AGAGGGATTCCACCCCAATCTTAGAGTTGCCGAGCTACCCCAAATGTAGACCGTCAAACTTTTTAACTGGTTCCATATAAGTTACTCAATTTATGACGATCTACACTAGGTGACCACTTGGCAAATGGCGAGTCCCATAGTATGGTCACTGATGAAAGTAGAACTTGGAAGGTTCACAACTAGCGATGCCCCAATCTAAGCAAACTCAGAAAAAGAACCAAAAATCCCGTTCGAGTGCGCCGCCAGCGGGAAGGACCAGGGGTTGTCACCACTTTTTATAGTAAATGAGGCGCGCAGATGTAGGCGTTATCGTGTTGAAGATTTTGCCACCGTGCAAACAGTAAGTCCCGCAAACTTGCCTGAAATGCGTCGAACTTGGGATGACGCTTACTTACGCGCTGAGTCTCTCTCCTCAACTTTGCCCGCTGATGATTATGGTTGTTTGTATTTGAACATCCAAGGCAACCCAGTGACGCCTGACATCTCCTCATTGGAGTTTAAAAGCCTCATTCGCCACCGTGGATCTATTAAAGGTGCATTCCCCAGTATCTAATCAGCGGCGAAAGGGGATAAAACATCTTCGAGGAAAACGCTCCTTTAAGGATTTTTAGTCGGCGAGGTGGGAGCGTTTGTGGAATGATTTATCGATGGGCTATTTGTGCCCGTCGGCGAAGGGGGCAGCTTGATGTTCTGCGTCGCGACGGAAGGAATGGTAAAGAACCAGCCTGCTTCGCGGGTCCGCCCTGTCCCGCGGTCTTTGGCCCGAACGACAATCCTGTGCACGCCCGGGGTCAAATCGGCTTCAAGGGTTGTGGTCAACAAATTGCCTTGGGTGAGTTTGGCCGGAAGAGTCTTCTTTTTATCAAGAGTCATCGTCGCGGAGTTCAGATCAAATTCATCCGCATTTGTCACGCGTACCGAAAGGGCCGGGCGCGCTGATTCCGCAAAGGTCCCAGAAGTGGGCGAATGCTCGGCTAAAACTAAAGATTGATTTTCAGTTGCTGAGCGCAAGGCTGATTCAAACGAGAAATCGCGAGTGATGACGTACCGGTTGATATTATGTGGATCCGTGGCCTCCGTATTAATGACGCCTGCTACAGTGCAAATCCCTTCGAACCCTGCCGCCTCGGTCATTTTGCGGACATAGGCGTTATGACCTCCGTACGGGTAGGCAAAAGTGCGGCAAGGCACCCCAAGATTATCTTCTATCAACTTCTTTGCGACTGCGGTTTCCTGATCCAGCCACGCGTTGTAATTTTCCTCGGACTTGCCTTTGCGCTGGGTCATCAGAGAGTGTGATTTCGAGTGGCACCCGATTTCCATACCGTTTTGTTGCATTTCTTTAAGCTCTTCCCACGTAATGGAATCACCGCCGGTATTAATAAAGTCAGTGTAGACATAGAAAACCCAAGGGTAGTTTAATTCTTTAAGAATGGGATAGGCTCGTTTGTGGACATGCTTAAAACCGTCGTCGATAGTGATGACCGCAGATTTAGCAGGCAGGTCTGTGGATTTTTTATTCCAGAAATCAATCGCTTTGGACATAGGGATAACCGTGTACCCTTTTTCTTTTAGGGCCAGCATTTGGCTGCGAAAAGCTTCCGAGGAAATAGAATACATATTACCCGGCTGATCAAACCGGTGGTAACAGAGGACGAGGATTGATTTTTTACCCGACGCCACGGAAGGCGATGGCACGGGCGGACCCACCAAAGGGGGAGCGACCACTACGGGAGGAGGAGTGTTTGTTTGAGCTGGAACTGAAACAAGAGTAGGAGTGGAAGTTAAGGCCGAGATGTGGGTGACGTTACTGGAAATTACCGTGGAGTGAACAAGATGAGCCGTATTGGAAACAACCGCCGGAGGTTCGTTTACAACTGGAAGAGAAGAAGGAGAAGACTGTTCAGGAATAGGAATGCCCGGGATTGTAGCGGGGGTAGCAGGTGACTCGTTAAGTGGAGTGATCGCCGTGTTGGTCACGGAAACAAGAGAAGTTGACTCAGTCGAAACGACTGTCTCTGATTTACGACAGGAACTTACAAGGAGACTAAAGGCTATGAAGACTAAGAAGGTGGATTTAAAATTATACATATTTTTCCTCAATGAGTTCTAGCACAGCGTGCAAAATAAAAGTGTGGGCTTCCTGAATCCGAGCCGTGGTGTGACTTGGTATGATGATTTCTAAATCGGCAAGGCCCTTGCAACGACCACCGTCTTTGCCGAGAAGGGCGACGACAAAACCGCCTTTTTCTTTTCCACGGGTAATCGCGCGAACAATGGATTCCGAATTTCCGCTGGTGCTGAAGCAGACTAACATATCACCCTTGTTACAAAGGCCTTCGATTTGTCGGGAAAAAACTTCGTCGTAACCGAAATCATTTGCGATACAAGTGAGAAGTTGGGAGTCAGCTGTTAACGCTACCGCGGGAAGGGGCCTCCTGTTGGCTTTATAACGACCGACCAGTTCTTCCGTCATATGTTGAGAATCAGCGGCACTACCACCGTTGCCACAGGTGAGCAGTTTTCCGCCATTGTCGATGGATTCAATTAATTTCTGGGCAAGGGTGCGCACGCAAGGAAGCAGGGGTGAAAGTGATTTTTGTACCTCAACGCTTTCGGCGAGGAGTTGATCCAAGGAGACATTTGACATAAAGTGTGGAAACTATAGTCCTGCGGTTTAGTTTGTCATCTGAATTTTGATCGTGTACTAGTGCTACCCTCATGGAGACCCAAGACCAACCTCTGAAAAGGCCGATGAAACCTTCGTCTTTCAAGAGAAAGATTCTCCGCTCTTATGTAAACATGCGGAACTGGCGGTTATCAACCGTCGACAAATACCTCTTGTCTGAACTCCTCGTGCCATTTGTGTTTACGTCCATGGCCGTATTGATGATTTCATTTGTGTATATTTTGATCTCGCAAATGAGCGACTTTGAAGTGCGCAATTTTAATTGGCGAATGATATTGCAATACCTACTGCTTAGTACCCCGCGAATGGTGACTATGTTTATGCCCATCGCGCTTTTAGTTTCATTGATCTACAGTCTAATGCGCTTGGCTTACAGTAATGAAATTGTGGCCTTGCGCGCCTGTGGATTCCCACTCACGCGCATAGCATGGCCGCTTTTTGCCGTCGCACTGTTCGCAAGTCTGCTGATGTTCGGGATGAATCGCGACATCTCCCCGCGATGGGAAGGAATGGCCGATGCCATGTTAATCACTGGAGAAGAAACAGATACCGGTGATATTATGCGGGTTCAAGTTCAGTATCATCATCCTAGTAAAGGAAGATTCTGGTTTATCAGAAATTTTAATGTATCGAAGCAGACCGTGCGTGTCGTCGAAATTGTGGAGCAGGACTCAAAAGGAAACGACATCCGGAAAATATACGCGAATGAGGGGCGGTGGAATGGGAAGGTGTGGGAATTCCAAGAGATAAAGGTTATTGAATTTCTCGATAATAAACCCAACGGGACATATGAAGAACGGCTAAAATCCTTCCCTGAATTCACCGAAAGCCCCGAACTGATACTTGCTTCAGGGCGTGAGGTGGAAAACATGGGGGCCGATCAGATTAACGAATACATCGAAGAGAGTGGCGATAAACATGGTAAAATTTTTGCGCCCTATCGGACCGTATACCAGGATCGTCATTCCTTGCCTTTTTCATGCCTTGCGTTGGCGCTTTTTACCATTCCATTTGCGGCATCCGCGACAAAGCGGGATCCCATCGCAGGGGTGGCCTACCCACTGCTGATATATTTCGCCATGTTTTTCTTCAGCAAATTCTGTCTCGCACTTGGATCAGGATATCGCATCCCCGCCTACATTGCGGCATGGCTACCCAATCTTGTGTTTGGCGGGATTGGTGCATTTATGTTTTGGCGCAGAAGATAAATCCGGGAGCGTAGAATAGACAATCCTGTCCGTTTCCCTAGACGACTGCAAAGAGCGATTTTTTTCTTTATCTCGAATCGTTACCCAAGTACAAGCAGTGCCCTTATGAATAAGACAGTTGGGTTATTGTTTGCAGGACAAGGGGCGCAAAAAGTTGGAATGGGCAAAGATCTCGTTGAGACGAACGCGGAAGCGTGCGCTGTATTTGCGCAAGCCGATGCGGTTTTGGGACGATCGCTTACCCAAGTTTGTTTTGAAGGACCTATTGACGAGTTGACCAAGACTTCCAATTGTCAGCCGGGTATTTTTGTGCACAGCTTAGCCTGTCTCGCCGCTCTTAAAAAAGAAAAGCCTGATTTGACAGTAAAATTTATGGCTGGATTGTCGCTTGGCGAATTTAGCGCGCACTCAGCCGCCGGAACATTTTCATTTGAAGAGGGCCTGAAGCTCGTCCAGCAACGCGGCACTTTTATGCAGGAAGCTTGCGAAGTGACACAAGGGGGGATGATTTCTCTTATCGGAGCTGATGAAACACAAGCCCGGAAAATCGCGGCAGAAGCGGATGTCGATGTCGCTAACTTTAATTGTCCCGGACAAATCGTACTTTCTGGTGAGTCCAGTAAAATAGCTCGAGCGATCGAAGTGGCCCAAGCCAACGGAGTCAAGCGTGTGATTCCCCTTACAGTTGCGGGGGCGTACCATTCCAGACTGATGAGATCGGCCCAAGAAAACCTTTCCGCAGTAGTGAAGGGAATGAAATTTAACCAACCTACTTGCCCGGTAATCTCCAATATCCATGGGGTTCCCGCTGGTACTGTGGAGGAAATAAAAGACTCAGTCATAGGACAGGTGACAAGTTCCGTAAGGTGGGATGAGAGTATGCGGTATGCGATCGCGCAAGGGTGTACGGAATATATTGAGTTAGGACCTGGCAACGTTTTATCGGGTTTCATGAAACGCATTGACAAGAACGTGACCATTCATACTATCTGCGACGCTGCGACCTTGGCTGACACATTAATGAAGCTCTAGACAGCGACAGACAATGAGGTTGGGAAGTTTTAGAACGGGCGCAGTGGTTAAGAAATTGGTTTAAATTTATGTCACTTTATAATCTTGAGAACAAAGTTGCCCTCGTGACCGGAGCGGGACGAGGGATCGGCCGCGCGATTGCCCTTAAACTGGCATCCGAAGGCGCAACGATTGTTGCGGTTAGCCAATCTGATACAGCAGTAAAGATGGCTGAGGAAATTAAGGCCCTTGGTCAGAAGGCCGAAGGACATGCGCTGAACGTTGCGGATTTTAATGCCGTTCAAGGATGGGGAGAGAAAGTATGGGCTGCCCACGGACGTCTGGACATCATCGTTAATAATGCCGGCGTGACGCGTGATACATTATTAATGAAAATGAATGAAGATGACTGGGATACAGTCATGGATGTTAACTTAAAAGGTGCATTTAACATAACAAAGGCGTTTACACGGCCCCTTCTCAAGCAGCGTTCAGGTAAAATCATTAACATTTCGAGCATTGTAGGACTCATAGGAAACGTTGGGCAGGCGAACTACGCCGCCTCGAAAGCGGGGCTGATTGGATTCACTAAATCATGCGCGCGCGAGTTTGCATCAAGGGGGATTAACGTGAACGCAGTTTGTCCCGGATTTATTGATACGGACATGACATCCAAACTTTCACAAGAAATCAAAGAAATTTTGCTTGCAAAGATTCCGCTAAATCGTTTTGGTGACGCTAACGATGTAGCCAACGCTGTTTGTTTCTTGGCAAGTGACCTTGCAGCATACATGACCGGACAAGTAATCACGGTTGATGGCGGCATGGTCATATAAAACATTTTTTTAACCAACCCAGGAGTAATCTGATTATGGCAGATGAGAAATCAGTCCAAGATAAAGTAAAAGACATCATTGTTGAGCAACTTGGCGTGAACGCCGAACAGGTGACACCCGAGGCATCATTTATTGATGATCTTGGTGCCGACTCACTCGACACCGTTGAGTTGGTGATGGCATTTGAAGAAGAGTTCGGAGTGGAAGTACCTGATGAGGACGCCGAGAAGCTTCAAACCGTCGGCGACGTCAATAAGTACATCGAAGAAAAGATGGACAAGTAAGCGGCTGTTAAAGGCTGCTATCCGGATCAGGGGAACTTCGAGTTCCTCTTCTAAATCGTTTCACTAACAAATCAAAGCACAATTGAACGCGCGCCTCGCTTCGTGCCCGGTACGCGTTTCTTTATTTTTATGAGTTCACGTCGTGTCGTCATAACTGGAATTGGTATAGTCACTCCGCTTGGGGCTGACTTCGACATTTTCTGGCAAAGTCTCGTTGAGGGCAAAAGCGGTGTCTCACGAATTGAAAGTTTTGATACGGCGGAGTTTGATTGTAAAATTGCGGGAGAAATTAAGCATTTCGAAGCCACCAAATATTTTAAAAACGCTAAGGACGCCCGACGTAACGACCGTTATTGTCAATTTGCGGTAGGGGCTGCCAAGTTGGCGATAGAAGATTCGGGAATTAATTTCGATAACATAGATCGAGAAAAAGTAGGTGTTTTCGTTGGGTCAGGCATTGGTGGACTCGGGACCCTTGAAGAAGGTTATCGCGTTCTCCGTGAAAAAGGCCCAGGTCGGATGTCTCCTTTTGTGATTCCCATGTTGATTAGTAATATGGCCGCTGGAGTAATTGCCATTGAGCACGGCCTTGGGGGACCAAGCTTCTCAGTGGTATCGGCTTGTGCCACGGCTGCGCATAACATAGGGGAAGCTTATCGATCCATTAAGTTAGGGGAGGCCCAAGCTTTTGTTGCAGGTGGAAGCGAAGCGGCCATCGGCCAATTTGGTGTGGGTGGATTTTCGGCTATGCGCGCAATGAGCACGCGAAATGACGAACCAACTCGTGCCTCTAGACCTTTTGATAAAGACCGAGATGGGTTTGTTATGGGTGAAGGTGCCGCCGTAGTGGTGCTCGAAGATCTTGAGGTCGCACAAAAGCGTGGTGCCAGAATTTACGCTGAATTAATAGGCTATGCGGCAACGACTGATGCTTATCATATTACATTGCCTGCTCCCAAAGGTGCTGGGGCCGCTCGATGCATGAAGCTCGCATTGCAGAGTGCGGGTTTAAACGTGTCAGATGTTGACTATATAAACGCACATGGTACATCGACTTCGATGGGCGACATTTGTGAAACGGAAGCGATAAAAACGGTCTTCGGAGATTACGCTAAAACGGTTTCTGTGAGTTCTACAAAATCAATGACGGGTCATATGCTCGGTGCCGCCGGAGCTGTTGAAATGGCCGTCTGCGTGAAAGCCATTCAACATAATATTATTCCGCCTACCATCAATTTGGACAATCCCGATCCCCAATGCGATTTGGATTATACGGCCAATGTAGCGAAACAAAAGGTTGTGAAAGTGGCTGTTAACAATTCGTTCGGTTTTGGCGGACACAACGCTACCCTGATCGCTCGGAAACTTGAGTAAGGAACTTTGAGGGAATTCGCCCTCGCGTTCGCCCTGCTTTTACATGATTGAAGTTCCTTGTGCCTTCGGGTCTAGTTGATCGCGTGCCGGTTCCATTATTTTCTTCATAACGTCTCTTTACGTCCCTTGCAATCTATGGCAAAAGGCTCGGAGTCATTAGATTTGGATTTGCTCTATCAAATCCACCAAAACTTTTTAATATGCCAGAACTCCGAAAAGATCCGGTAGTGGGACGATGGGTTATTGTTGCAACCGAACGCAACAATAAGCCTTTGGAATCTTCTTTATCGTCCGAACCCACCCTTGACCCTGTCAAAGATCCTTTTCTTGAGGGGCACGAACAATATACCCCTCCGGAAATTTTTGCATTCCGCGCGAGTCACTCAGCTCCCAATGGGCCGGGATGGAATGTGCGCGTGGTACCAAACAAGTTTCCTGTGCTCAGGATTGAAGACGACTTGACGAAAGAAGCAGAAGGAATCTTTGATAAAATGGGGGGGGTAGGAGCACACGAAATCATTATTGAAACCCCCCGGCACGATCAAGCACTGGAAGATCAGTCAATTGATGGAATCGCACGAGTTCTTGAGGCGTACAAAATACGGATCCTAGATCTCATGCGCGACTCCCGTTTCCGGTACATCATGATTTTTAAAAACGTTGGGCTACAGGCGGGAGCTACGATGGGGCATCCGCACTCGCAGTTGATAGCGCTGCCGATTACCCCTATTCAGATTAAGGAAAAGTTGGCTGGGGCTAAGGAGTATTTCGAGTTTAAAGACCGGAACATTTTTGAGGATATTTTAAAGCAGGAACTCAAGGAGAAACAGCGATTGGTTTATGAGAATGCCAGCTTTGTTGCGTATTGTCCTTACGCCGCGAGATTCCCGTTTGAAATCTGCATCATGCCGCGGAAACAATCCCCAGATTACCATAGCATAGAAGGGCAGGACCTGATGCTGTTAGCAGATATACTTAAAAATATATTACGTAAGTTAAACAAGGCGTTGAACAAACCTCAATACAACCTCATCTTGAACACAGCCCCCATTCGGTACGCGCGCAAAGGTTTTTGGGGCACGATCGAATACGATTTCCGTTGGCACATTGAGATAGTGCCGAGACTTACTTATATTGCAGGATTTGAAGTAGGCACGGGATTTTACATTAATCCCACTCGGCCTGAGGATGCAGCCGCCTACCTGAATAACCTTAAACTGGAATAAAGACATGCTTAACGTTGTATTTTTGTGGCACATGCACCAGCCGTATTATGTCGATACCCTGACAAAAACGGCAACGATGCCATGGGTCCGACTTCATGGGGTTAAGGGTTACTTGGACATGATATGCCTTGTGGAGGAGTACCCAGAAATTCGGATGAATTTCAATTTGACGCCCGTGCTTGTGAAGCAAATCGTGGAGTTAACGGATGGCAGTATTAAGGACCTTTGGATGGAATGGAGCCGAACACCTGCCGCCGATTTGGATCGCGAAGTCAAAATATTAATTCTAGAGAATTTTTTTAAAATTAACTGGGATAACTTGATTAAACCATCAGCCCGGTTTTGGGAGTTACTCACGCGCCGGGGGTATTCAATGACCCGCGAACAAGGCGCACGTGTCATAGATCACTTTTCAGAGCAAGACTTCCGTGATTTGCAGACATGGTATAATTTAGGTTGGTGCGGATACATGGCGGAAAGGCAATTTCCTGAGCTCAAAGAACTCAAGGAAAAGGATTCACATTTCACAGAAGCGGAAAAAAACCGCGTTTTGGACATTCATTTAGAAATCCTAAAGCTCGTCCTCAAAAAATACGGGGATCGCGAGCGTGCAGGTCAAGTTGAGCTCACAACAACCCCGTTTTACCATCCCATCTTGCCCCTCGTTTACGATACGAATTTTGCGCACCGTTGTATGCCCGGTCGTGAAGTTCCGGAGAAATTTAGCCACCCCGAGGACGTTGAAGCTCAGTTGCGGCTGGCCATGGAATATCATGAGAAAATTTTCGGGCAAAAACCAAAAGGCCTATGGCCATCAGAGGGATCTGTCGCTCCAGAATTGATTCCGCTTATGAAAAAAGTCGGGCTTCAATATTTTTGCACAGATGAAGCTAATCTTTTTCGCAGTCTTGAAAATGATCCTGCGCGGCGTGGCACGTTAGTTGACCATTTGGAACTTTTTCAAGGATGGTCTGCCGAATATAAAGGGGAACGCATAAATGCTGTTTTTCGAGAGCGCCCCCTGTCGGATTTTATTGGCTTTGTAGCATCGCGAAATACGCCTGAAAAAGCATGTGAATATTTAGTGCACCATTTGGAAAACATTGATTCCGTGACGAGCACAAAAAATAAAATGGTAGCTCTCATTTTAGATGGAGAAAATGCTTGGGAACATTTCCCTGATGGAGGCGAAGCCTTTTTGCGTTGCGTCTACGAACGACTATCGAAGCATGCCTCCATAAAAACATGTAAAATAAGCGATTATTTTGACGCGCATCAAGAGACGGCCACGACCACAACGTTGAATACGGGATCATGGATCAATAGCGATTTTGACATTTGGATAGGTGACGAAGAGGAAAACAGGGGGTGGAACCTGTTGGGCCAAGCCCGAGACTTTCTTGAGGAGACGTGTAAAAAACAAAACGTGCCCCCTGAAAAACGGCAAGCCGCGTTGCAGGAAATTTATGCCGCCGAGGGAAGCGACTGGTTTTGGTGGTATGGTCCTGATTTCGCTAACGACTCGGACATGCTCTTCGATCATTTGTTTAGAACACACCTTCAGAATGTTTACCGGATCCTTGATGTTGAACCCCCACAAAAGCTGAGTATCCCTATATGTCTTCCAGCTTTGAGGCATATCATTGAAGCCCCGCACCATTTAATTCATCCCGTGATCGATGGGGTTCGTTCTTCTTTCTACGAATGGTACGGAGCTGGACTTTTTGAATCGGGCAAAGAGCAATCATCGATGTTTCGTTCCGAACGCGTTTTGGCTTCGATCCATTTTGGATTCGATTTAGAGAATCTTTATTTCCGGGTGGATTTTGCTCAGAAAGCAGATGCCGTCCTGCGGTTTGAGTTTTTAAAGCCTGCTAGTGTACGTATTACCACGTCCCTTAAGGATTTTATTGACGGAAAACAATGTGTGACAGTGAGTCAAAGTGAAGATGGCGTGGATTTTAGGGAAGTCGGAGTGGTTGCTACAGTGGCGCTGAAAGATATTCTAGAAATGTCGATCCCCCTGAAGGTGCTGCCCTTTAAGGAAAGTGAAATCACAGGTTTCTTTGTTCAGGTTCTTTTGAATAACGTGGAGATGGAAAGATACCCCGAACAGGGCACCATTGACTTTCAAAACCCTGGACCTGATTTCGAATTGCAGAATTGGTCAGTATAGAGGCGACGAAGCCACTTTTGTGAGAAGCAGGTTAAGGATCCGTTTACCTGACAGCAAAATAGCGTTCCGTTTTGCCGTCGGGATCCAATACCGTGGCGATCCCTTGAACGTCCATTGAAGAGAGGCAAAGATCTTTCGTCAGGCTTACAAGATTTTCGTCCATCCACATCCAAGCACACAAAAACAGCATTAACTTCTTTTCTTGTCCATCGTAGCGCAAATGCCCTACGTCATTGAGTTCGTCTTGAGTTAAATGATCATCGTCCCATGCCCAGCGCCACATATACGTTTCCGGGGACCAAGAGCCGATGTATTCGAGTGGTGTTTCGTGAACAGTTTTTAATTTTTCGCTGCCGAACATGCCCTTGGACTTTTGTGTAATACGTAGAACACCTTGTGTTTGATCGGCATTTATTTCCATTCCTTGGAATTTCTGGGTGAAATTATTTTGTTTTGTGAGAGCTGATTCTTGGATGGTCGCCCATTCATTGAAAAGCCTTGGGGGCCAGATCATTTCATCGGTGATGTTTGATGAGGTTGGAATAATACCCAACCCAGACCATTCGAGATCTACCGTGTGATCGGGGGAGATCGTCACTTCGATGTGAGACATGTCCCATCCTCCCAATTCGCTGCCCGATAGTTTAGCAAACTCAGAAAGGGTTTGGGCCATCCACTCAGAAAGAGTGAGAGCGCGTGGGAAAGGGGACTCATTTAAAGGGACGCCATTGATTTGCAGGAGTTCAAAGCCGTTGCTTGTGTTCGAAAATGTGAAAGTTGACCGAACAGGGTTGGGACCAACTGTTAAAATAACAGCATCCATTAAATTACCTAACCACGATATTTTATCCTGATCCATGAGCATTAATTCAACCTGATGAAACACGAGTACAACCTGTTAATTGCCACTGATAACCTCTTGCAATAACTTGAACAGGGAGGAAGCATCGTAGGGTTTCATGAGAATTCCTGAAACCCCTTTTTTACGGAGATCGTCCAGATTTACGCTCTGAGTGTAACCGCTTGAAATGATCATTTTAACATCTGTTTTAATTTCCTTCAATTTTTCAAAAAGCTCAGCCCCTGACATCCCTGGCATGACCATATCTGAGATAACGCCAGAAAACATTCCATTACATTCCCTAAAAATACGCAAAGCTTCGTCCCCGCTGCGTGCCACAGTCACCGCCACGCCTTCATCTTCAAGTAGGGCTTGAACCATCTCAAGTACGAGAATTTCGTCGTCAACGAGCAAGACCGTTGATCCCTCTAGGAAATATCGAGAATGACTCAGTCGTAGCGGTTCGCCGTCATCCGTTGCTTCAATATCGGAAATAGGAATGTACATGATCATGGAGGTGCCTTTACCGACCTCACTGACTATTTCCACGAGCCCACCGTGTGATTGAATAATTCCGTAGACCATGGACATGCCTAGGCCAGATCCTGATTTATTATGTTTCGTCGTGAAAAAGGGTTCAAAAACGCGGGCAAGGATTTCAGGGGGCATTCCACTCCCTGTGTCTTGCACCGTCCATCGGAGGCATCCTTGCGTATCGGCTTGTGGGATTTTTGCGAGTATTCGTTCAGGCGGCTGCAACACGTATTCAGTCTGAAGAATCAAAGACCCGCCATCGGGCATGGCATCTCTCGCATTAAGACAAAGATTTATGAGGACTTGCTCCATCGCCCCGCTGTCCACGTAAATATTCTTATCCGAAGGATCTAGAACGAGTTGGATTTGGATATTTTCTGGAATAGATCGGCTCAGGAGCTCCTCCGAATCGCGCATGAGTTTGTTGAGCGAAGTACTCGTTTTCTTGAAAAACCCGCCGCGTGAAAAAGTGAGAAGTTTCCGTGTTAATATGGCCGCACGCGAGCAGGCCTCTTCAATGCGTTTTAAGGCTTTATGTTTTTTATCGCCAATGGGCGTTTGTTCGATCATCAGGGATATATAACCTTGGATGACCGTCAAAATATTATTGAAGTCGTGAGCGAGACCGCCTGCCAAGGCTCCGACACTTTCCATTTTTTGGGCTTGTTGAAGTTGGCGCTCAACGACTTTACGGTCGCTAATGTTCCTGAAAGTCCACAGACGATGAGAATCTGGAAGCCGCACTGTATAAGCTTCAACTTGAAATTTGTCATGGAAAACGAGATCAATCGAGCTCGGTTCGAGTTGGCGGTGAGCCACACCAATTTTTTGAAGAATTTCGCTTGGGTTAGGACTTGCTTGCCCCATCTTTGAGGCGAACTCCAAGAGAGTAGGACGTGTGCGGAGCCAATCGGGGTTAAGTGTCCAAAGCTTACACAGTTGCGGATTGAATGCCACAACCCGGTCTTCGGTGTCGAAGAGCACGATAGCGCTTTCCACATTCTGAAGAATCAAATTCAAACGTTCGCGTTGACGTTGAAGGGCTTGTTCAGCCCCTTTCACGCGGGATATATCAGCAAAGGTGGTTACAACGCCAATACATTGGTCTCCGTAGGTGATAGCGGCGGCCGTGGTAAAAGTCCATGTGATGGCCCCACTCGGCTTGAGAATACCAATAACTGTTCCTTCCCGGGTTCTATGCTCGCGCAAGGCTCTTGCGCTAGGGTGATCCGACAGAGGAAACTCGGTCATATCCTCCCTAAACAATTTCCATTTAGGATCTACGATCGTGCGCGACAAAATCTCACTTGACGATAACTCAAGAATTTTTTGGGCTGCCGCGTTGCATTGAATAATTTTGCCTTTGGTATCTGCAACGATGACGCCCTCGTGCATGACCTCGAAAAGTTGTTGGTACTTTTCTTCGGAAAGTTTCAAGGCCTCAGAGTTTGTTTTGCGTTCAGTGATGTCCCGACCGACACAGACATACCGGTATTCGCCATTTAAAATGGAAGGACTGATGTTCCAGAGAATATGCCGCGTTTCGAGTTTGGCTGTGAGAATGGAAGTCTCGAACCTTTCAGCTGCGTTATGTGCTGAAAAAAGTTTTTCGAGTTCTTCAACTTGTTGAAATTGAACTCTAAATAAACGCCACCAACTCGTCGATTTTATTTCGGGTTCCGTAAATCCTACGACTCGCTCCAAGTAGTTGTTACAGAACGCAACGTTCCCTTTTTCATCGGAAACCAAAAGGATGACGTTTGCAGCATCAATAAAACTGTAAAGCTCTCGTTCCGAACGTTGAACCTTGCGGAGGAGTTCTGTTTTTTCCGTCTCCTGCTCCCGCGCTTTTTGAACCTGCTTGAGAATAAGGTAGAACGAAAAAGAGATTAGAAGACAGCCGATCGACGCGACTGTGAGGAGGACCGCGGAACTGAGCTTGGCGAGAATGAGATTCAAGCTTACAGAGGTCAAAACGAGAAATAATATCACGGCAAACGTTTTTGGGCGTCCGAGGAAATTTTCCTTTATGTGTTCAAATTGGGACATTTTGTTATTTACCTATACAAAAGGTAGAAAAGACACGGTCGAGAAGATCTTCTGTGCTTGTTTTGCCCACAATTTCTCCGAGTGCATCGCAGGAACCCCGCAAATCTAAGGCCACGAGTTCAAGGGATTTACCAGAGGTGAGAGTTTCATGGGAGAGAGTCAGGCGATCCTTGGCTCGGCGGAGGGCATCACGATGGCGTGTGTTAACCAAAACTTCTTCGCCCGAAGTGCCCGTGAGCGTCCCCACTTTACCAAGCATGGCTTTCTTTAAATCATCGACTCCCCCTCCTGTTTTAGCTGAAACGTAAAACTGATCTCGCATGGGCTCAGGAACAATGGGGAGCAAATCGCATTTGTTGTAGACACTGATAAATCGGGGGTCGGCGGTGTGGGGGGCTATGGTTTCGGAAGTTGCGTCCAAAATGTTTAATACGACCTCCGCCTCCTCCAAAGCCTTTTGGCTTCTTCGAATCCCTTCTGCCTCTACAAAATCTGAGGTTTTACGGATCCCTGCCGTGTCGGTCATGATAAAGGGAACACCGCCTATATTAATGACCTCTTCCAAAGTGTCTCGCGTAGTTCCCGCAAAGTCAGTGACGATGGCGCGATCATTTCCAAGAAGGAGATTAAACAATGAGGACTTACCCACGTTAGGGGCGCCGGTGATGACCGTTTTAACGCCTTGCCGGAGGATTTTTCCTTCCTGGGCTGTATCAAGGAGGCGTTGTATGAATTGGGCCACATCTTCGTAAGAGCCGGTTATTTTTTCGAGTGAATCAGGGGAAATATCCTCATCCGGAAAATCGATGTGAGCTTCGATATGAGCGAGGATGGTCATTAGTTTGTCGCGAGCTTCATTTATCTTTTTTCCCAACGCACCCTCGAGTTGCCTTGAAGCGACCCGGCATGCCCGATCGGTTTTGGCATGAATAAGATCAGCGACGGCTTCCGCTTGGGTCAGATCCATTTTACCATTTAAAAACGCACGCCTCGTAAATTCACCAGGGGGCGCTAACTGCGCTCCTGCTTGGAGGATCAAGGACAGAACATGGTGGCTGTTGGTCATTCCGCCGTGACAGCTTATTTCAATAATATCCTCGCCCGTGTAGGTTTTTGGATTTTTCAGGACAGTCACCAGGACTTCATCTACCGGGCGCGACTCCTGATCAAAAATCCGGCCATGAATAACGGAATGTGTGGCGACACATGAGAGTTGCTTATTTTTTGAGGGGCGAAAGACCTGTTCGGCAATGGAAAAAGCCCGATCACCCGATATTCGGATAACCGCAATTCCGCCCTCTCCCGGAGGGGTTGATATGGCTGCGACAGTGGGATTACTCTCGGACACCTTATGAAAGTATCAAATATAAAAACTAACTCAAATTGTTTTGTGCTGGCGATTTATGAAAGCGCGACAGGAGTTGTCACCTGAATCGAAAAAGCAGAATGCCGAAGCCATTCCTAACCGAGGAATTTGCCTGGGTTTAAGATATTGAGCGGATCGAGGGCGTGTTTGATTTTTGTATGGGTTTGGATCAAGTTGCGAGAAGCGGCTTTTGGCCACCACTTCATTTTAGCAAGCCCAATTCCGTGTTCGCCCGTGAGAGCGCCTCCCAAATGCAGGACTTCCTTGAAAAGATCGTCTAACGCCCGAACACTCCGTTTTTCTTGACCGGGCTTGGAACGATCGATCATGAGGTTGAGGTGGATATTTCCGTCTCCGGCGTGTCCGAAGGAGGCGATCGGGAATCCATATTTGAGCGAAAGTTTTTTACTTAATTTGAATAGGTCGGCGAGTTTGCTACGGGGAACTACGACGTCCTCGTTGAGTTTGGTTAAACCCATGGCTTTTAACCCCTCGGAGAACTGGCGCCTCATCATCCATTGGTCTTCACATGCTTTATCGCCAAATCCGACATTTAAATTGAACCCACGATGTTTCAGGAGGATGTTTTTGATCGTGTTCGTTTGGCTCCTGACGGAGGCTCGGTCTCCATCTACTTCAACAAGAATAAACCCATCCGCGTTTGTTATGGCAGCCTTAGGTAAGAAACTTTTTGCGGCGTTAATAGTAAAGGCGTCTGCTATTTCGAGTGCGGCGGGAAGCACCCCTGAATTGAGAATTGAATCGACGGCGGCGAGCGCAAGGTCCAGTCGTTGGAAACCCGCAGTAATCGTGGCGCGCTCTGGAGGGTGGGGGATCAGGCGCAAGGTGGCTTGAGTGACCACGCCCAACATCCCTTCGGATCCCACAAAAAGCTCGGTCAACCCAAAGCCCGTTTTGTTCTTATGACAACGACCGCCGGTCTGAATCACAGACCCATCGGCAAGGACCACTTGTAATCCGAGAACATAATGTTTTGTGACTCCGTATTTCAGGCATCTCGGACCCCCGGCGTTGGTGGCTATGTTGCCGCCAATAGAACAGTCCTTCAAACTTGCTGGGTCAGGTGGGTAAAACCAATTAACCTTCTGTGCAGCCTTCTGTAAATCCCCCGTAATCACTCCTGGCTCCACAATCGCAACTCCGTCTTGGGTTGAAACCTCAATGATCCGATTCATCCGTGACATGGCCAACACGATGCCGCCCCTGGCAGGGACGCATCCACCTACATACCCGAACCCAGCTCCGCGGGCCGTCACAGGAACATTAAATTTTGAGGCGAATAAAAGTGCTTTTTGGACGTCAGTAGTTGTGCGTGGAGTTATAACGAGCTGTGGGTTTTTCTCGGCAAACCATTTGTCGCCCGAGTGGCTCTTTAAAACATTTAAGTTAGTTGAACAAATAAGCCTTGGAAGGTAATTCGCATACTTGTCCAACCAATCTATGTTTGTATTTTTTTTCATCCGATATTTAAGGCGTAAGAAATTGAATATACTTGAAAGGGCATGTCTTCGAAGGCAAGTATCAATTGAGCGATACTGAAAGCAAGTCTATGGTAAAAATTGTCGGGTCGAGTTCTTATTCCCAAGATCAGGAATTCTCCAAAAATATCATTTCCAGCAGCATTGACGGAATTATGGCCTTTGACCGCCAATGTCGATACACGGTTTGGAATAGCGCGATGGAGCGAATTAGTGGAGTTCCGGCTAACCAAGCTTTGGGTTCAAAGGCTTTCGAGTTGTTTCCACTTCTCGTGGAAACGGGGGAGGACAAGGTTTTTAGACGGGTTTTAAAAGGCGAATCACTCACGACTCGAGACCGACCTTTTGTGTGTGAAAAAGGACGGCCCGGATTTTACGAGGCGCATTATTCTCCATTAAAAAACAATGCATCTCGAATTGTTGGGGGCTTAGCGATCATCAGGGACATCACCCAGCAGAAAAAGGTTGAGTCTGAGTTGCGCACGAGCGAGTCCAAGTTCCGGAGTGTAGTGGATTCGAATATGGTCGGATTTATTTTTTGGGATCATAAAGGCGCTATCCTCCAAGCAAACGATGCGTTTTTAAGAATGGTGGGTTATACGAGGCGTGACCTTGAGGAAGGACGGTTGAATTGGAAAGAGTTAACGCCACCCGAATACCTCGACACAGTGGAGAAGGTCGCCAATAAAGAGCTGGAGGAAAAAGGTGTTTGCACGCCCTTTCAGAAGGAATATCTCAGGAAAGATGGATCTCGTGTGCCTGTCCTTATCGGGGAAGCTTTTTTACCTGGCCTTGATCATGGCGTTTGTTTTGCCATTGAAATCACCGAGCTCAAAAACAAGGAAGCTGAAATTGAAGAGTCGAGATACCAACTGCGGGAGCTTGCGGCGCGCATCGAAAGTGTAAGAGAGATCGAACGGACCGGCATCGCACGAGAAATCCATGACGAATTAGGTCAGCTACTCACAGGTTTAAGACTGGGGTTATCAAGTTTGCTCAAAATGGTGGAGCGTAGTCATCCTGAAGAAGTTCTCACGATGAGAATAAAGGAAATGATGAGTGTGATCGACCGCTCGATTAAAAGTGTGCGCAAAATAGCCACCGACCTGCGTCCTGCCGTATTGGATGAACTAGGGTTGCGGGCCGCTATTAAATGGGAAAGTCAGGAGTTCGAACGCAGAACAGGTATTAAGTGCGTGGTAAAAACCCGTTGGAAAGGTCCCGAACCTTCGGGCGAACGAGGGACAGCGGTGTTTCGCATTTTTCAGGAAGTCCTTCTTAACATTACTCGCCATTCAAAGGCGTCAATGGTTTTTGTTACACTAACTTTGGATCAAAAGGGAATCGTTCTGGATGTAACAGATAACGGTAAAGGTATGAGCACGAAGAAGGTCAATCGATCGAAGTCATTGGGTATTCTTGGTATGAAGGAACGAGCAATCATCCTTGGTGGCACGGTTGTTATCACGGGCGAAAAAAATTTAAAAACGCAGGTGGTAGCGAAAATTCCGTTGCATTAGTGTTTAAACAAACGAACTTGTGTAAAGAAAATAGAACGTTGGAAAGTGTGTGTGTGATTTGAAGATATTGATAGCGGATGATCATGAGGTTGTGAGGCGGGGTTTGAAGCAGATCATTGAGCATGCCTATCCAGGATGCGAGTTTGGCGAAGCACAGAACTCTCAGGAAGTCATGCAATGCGTGTGGGATCAGGAGTGGGATATAGTGCTACTCGATATTTCCATGCCCGGGAGAGGTGGACTTGATGTCCTTAAGGAGTTGCGGAGTACAAAGCCCAGTTTGCCCGCGCTCGTATTTAGTATGCATCCCGAGGACCAATTTGCCGTGCGAGTGATCAAGGCCGGGGCTTCCGGATACATGAATAAAGAAACGGCCCCTGAGGAACTCATTATTGCGATACGCAAAATTACTTCAGGTGGCCAGTACATCAGCCCATCGCTTGCCGAAAAACTGGCGTCCCATGTGAAAGCGAATCCTGATAGACCATTGCATGAATTGCTTTCAGACCGGGAGTATGAAGTTTTTAGTAAAATCGCTTCAGGTATGGCACTCAAAGAAATCGCTTCAGAACTTTCTTTGAGCGTTAAAACGATTTCCACCTACCGCTCGAGGGTGTTGGAAAAGATGCAATTGCGGACCACCGCCCAACTTATTCATTATGCGGTGCAACAGAATATTGCTAAATCAATGTAACGCCGGACGTTTTACTTTTTGTACACACGCGTGACTCGCTTAGAGATGCCCGTGAAAATTTCGTAAGATATGGTGCCACACAAATCAGCCAAGACATCGGCGCGAAGTGTGGTGTTCCCCTCCCGTCCGAATAGAAGCACCTCAGAGCCGATCTTTGCTGAACGTACCTTTGTGACGTCTATGATGATTTGATCCATCGTAACTCTCCCAAGCACGGGGCATTTTATACCGTCTGCATAACAGAACCCTTTATTTGAAAGTCCACGCATATATCCATCGGCGTATCCAGCTGAAACAGTGGCAATTCGCATTGATCTTGGGCACGTATACGAGTGGCCATAACTCAGGGTTGTTCCTTTGGGGACGGTGCGCACGAAGGTCATTCGGGATTTAAAGGTCATCACAGGGATTAACAGGGGTTCGAATTTTTTGACCGGTGAGCTTCCATAGATCGAAATCCCAGGACGCAGCGCGTCGAAAGTGTGATGGGGGAAATTTAGAATGCCTGCGGAGTTAGCGCAGTGAACGAGGGGCAGCGGTAAACCAGCATTTTGCCATTGCCCTAGGCAGACTTTAAACGCCTCAATTTGTTCCATTGTGAAAAGCCGATCCGATTCGGCGGCAGCCAGATGAGTGTAGAGGGAAGCCACGGAAAGATTTTCACATTGCCCGATTTTCCTCAGGTTCGCAGCGAAGTCTTTATGAAACAAACCTAAACGTCCCATGCCGGTATCAATTTTTAGGTGGACAGTTAAATGTTTGCGTAACTTTTTACAGAGTTTGTTTAAGGCTCGAAATTCTGTTATTTGAGAAAGAGTGGGTTGAATACCGAATTTGATCATTTCGGGGTATTCAGAGGGAAGTGCGGCGCTAAAGAGCATGATTTTGAGCGCGGGGAACCTTTGTTTTACTTCCAGAGCTTCAGTGACATTCGCTACCCCGAACAATTCGACCCCTTGCCTTCGCAGTGTGCCCACGACCTGGTGGACTCCATGCCCATAGGCATCGGCTTTCACAACCCCGATCAGAAGTTTGTTTCTTCCCGCGTGTTCGCGGATAACATTGACGTTATGGGCAATGGCATTGAGGTCAACTTCAGCCCAACAACGGAGGGTTTGTAAGTTCATAAATTCTTAAAACGGGCTGGTGGGGCTTCCTTATAGTTCGTTTCCCTCAAGTACAAGGGTTGTAGGCTTTCAGCCCCTCCATCACCTGTGAGCAGTATTTGTTCCGCAATGGCAGCTCCCTCAATTGCTGAGGGAAAGAGCGCCGATTCCCATATTTTTATCGGAGCGGACGCAGATTCCACAAGCCTCTCCTTAAAGGAGTCGGCTTCGTATGTGAGGATCAGGCATTCGACAGGGATTTTGTCATCTAAACTGGTGATGGGACACAGGAAGGTGGGGTGAATTTTTTTGGAAGTTTTTCCAGTGACGGAAAAAGTTGTTACGTACGCATCATTGCGTCGGGCATCGGTAACCACTGCCACCTGTTGATCCGTGAAATTTTCGCTCATGCGGACAAACCCAGCCAACAGGGCGTCGTGACTTCCATATCCAATGACAGGCCTGTCAAATGGGAGGTTAAACCCCGCGATCGCGGCCAAAGCCACCCGGACTCCGGTGAATGATCCAGGTCCAAGTCCTACGGCCCAGAGTTCAATTTTCTCGGGAACAAACTCTTTCCTGCTTTCCAAAGCGGTGAAGAGTTCACTCGACGATTTTTGTCCTCCGACAAACGATTCGGCCAGCACGCATTCCCCATTATGGGCAATGGCGATTGACGAGAGTGGAGATGACAGATCAATTGAAAAAATGATCACGCGTAAGGCACCTTTCCTTGAGTCACGGAAATGATTCGCTGGCTTTCAGACTCCATCTTAAAGCTTACGCTATATATTGTTTCCGGGACTATTGCGTGAACCCTTTCAGACCACTCAATTAAGGTGATCCCATCAGGGTGCAAATAATCTTCAAAGCCAATGTTCATAGCCTCACCAATGGTTTCAATGCGGTAGAGATCCATGTGGTAAATAGTGCCTATGGAACAGGGGTATTCGTGGATCAATGTAAAAGTCGGACTTGAAACTGAGTCAGGATTGACCGAAAAAAAGGAGGCTATGCCCTTTGCGAAATGTGTTTTGCCGGCCCCCATAGGTCCATTAAGCGCCACGACATCGCCTTGCCTCAAGCGGGAAGCGAAAGCGTTGCCGGCATTCAATGTTTCCGCAGCGGAGTTAGAGTTGAAGGTGGTCAAATCCATGGGGTAACGGCGTGTTTGTTTTATCGGGTTCATCCATGCGCCCGATGGCAGTAAGACGCGTTTTTGGAAAAGCATGCGACCATTGCTGGGTCAGTTTTTCCACAAACATTGGAGGGATGGTGAAAAGGAGTTCATAATCCTCTCCGTCAGCGAGCGCCTCTTTCAGGCTGCAATGTGGAGTAGTGGGGATTTTGCTTAGGTCCAGTTGAAAGGATTTCTCGCTGGCTCTGGCGAGGCGCGGAAGGTCGGACGCGAGCCCATCGCTTAGATCCATCATTGAAGTAGGTTTAAAGTGGGAACCTAACCACCGCGCTTCTTTTAAACGTGGGATAAAATCCAAGTGTTTTCCTGCGCGACTCCCCCCCAATTTCCCTGAGACAAAAATTAAATCACCGGTCTGCGCGCCAGTCCGTAAAACGAGGCGTTTTTTTTCGACTAAACCTATCATCGCAATTGAAAGGATGAGTTGAGTGCCCCTTGAAGTTTCGCCTCCAGCAAGTTGGATTTCGTAAGCGTCGGCGGCTTTCTGAATGCCACGATAAATCTTTTGTATCCGTTCAAGTTTGAATTTGTTCGGAAGAATGAGAGTGATAAGAGCTGATTCCGGGTATCCGCCCATAGCTGCGATGTCACTCACATTCCGGGCTAAAGCTTTCCAACCGATGCGTTCTGGGTGATCTGAAGGCAAAAAGTGGTGCCCTTCCACCACAACGTCGGTTTTGAAAAGCTGGTACAGCGCCTTATTATAAAACAGCACAGCGCAATCATCGCCGGGGCCTATGATGACTGGATTAGCCATGCACCAATCCTTGGTTAATGTTGCGATAAGCGCGTCTTCGTTATAGCTTGTCGGCATAGTTTGGGGGCAATAAAAGCATCAAGATTATGCTCGTGGCATTAAACGTCCCATGCATGACCATCGGCGCAACTAGAGTTCCGGACTTTTCGTAGGCCACAACAAACATTAAGCCTAAGAACATCAGTGGAAAAAGAGTCATTACGGGATTAGGGTGAACCATTGCAAAGAGAAAGGCAGTGATGATTGCGGCGAAAACCCTTCCGATATATTTGCGCAAGCATTGATACATAAAGCCTCGAAATACGATTTCCTCAAGCAATGGAGCGAGAACAATGGCTAAAAATGACATAACCAAAATGGCTATTGTCGAGTCGGTGTTCAAGAGGGCTTGAACGATGGGTTGCTTTTCATTTTTTGGCTCTAGAAATGAAAAGGGCGTCATGCCGTTTACCTGCGTGTTTACAAACTGCATGAAATGGGAGTTGGCGCGAAGGTATTTCCCCAGAGAGAGGTTCAGGTACGAAAAGAGTCCTACCACAGGTATACAGAGTATCATTCCGAATATGCAGAAAAGAGTAAGGCGTATCTTTTCTTTTATTGAATGCGGGAGCCGGAAAATAACGGGGATATCCTTGGTTTGACTGAGGTATAAAAAAAGAAATCCAACGGAGAAAATCTGAACAACAGTGGCAAAAAGAAACAGAGTCTGGTCTTTAGACAGTACCACGCCACTGAGTTTCTGGTAGATGGCACTTATGATGGCTGCCATAGAGCTTCCTAGGAGAATGCCTGCGAAAATCACTAAAATGACCAAGCCAAGCCGGATTAAGTTCCAGTCTTGATTTGCCGGTGGAATTGATTTTTGCTCATGATCGTTCATCGGAGCCGAATTCTAACCGGCAGCGATGGACTGTAAAGAGGTAACCCTATGCCAGCACATTTCATCCCCAACAACTTCCTGACCCCGTTTTCATGGCAGGAATTGTTTGTTAATAATCGATCTGTTGAATTGGACGTGGGATGCGGGGACGGGCGGTTCCTCATTCAGGTCGCGCAGAAATACCCAGATAAGAACTTTCTTGGTATCGAACGCCTTTTGGGTCGTGTTCGTAAGATCGATAGGACCGCCAATCTCAAAAGCATGTCGAACGTCAAGGTTCTGCGTCTCGAAAGTAGTTATGCAGTGAAATATTTAGTCCCCGCTAGATCGGTGTCAGTGATCCACTTTTATTTTCCGGATCCGTTCCCCAAAAAAAAACAGTTTAAACGACGGGTTTTCACGGACACGTTTTGCGGTTCTCTGAGCGATGCGCTCATCTCGCAAGGGTTGCTACGAATCAGGACCGATCATGCGGGGTATTTTGAAGTCATCACTGAGACCCTCAGTCGGCATTCAGGATTTAAGGCGGTTGATTTGCCTGATCCTGACCTGGACCTACAAACTGACTTTGAACGGTTTTTTATAGCTGAGGGGCGGCAGGTTTACCGGGCGTGTTACCAGAAAGTTTAATCTTTCAGACACTTTGCTGCCCTCACCTGTTCGATTTCGATTTTAGTATTCCGAGACTCTATTTTTTGTTCTACTAAAATGCATAAAAAAAAGCGGCAACATTCCTATGAAGAAGAATCCTGGTATAAACGCGTTAATGACCAGCGATAAGACAATCGAAATAACCGCCATCAATAATGTAAATCCCCATCTCATAGGTTTATGTGTTGCATAAGCCGTGCCTGTAGCAGACTCAGGGGACGGGGATTATCTTTTATTTCCCGAAATTTAAGTACGTATAATCTTTTAATCCTTTTTCGTACTCATCCAGCAGGCGCATACCTTCGGAAGGTTTGAGACGATCCTCTTTAATCGCCGCGTCGAACTGAATCTTCATAGCGCGGGCTAGTTCGACCTCATTGTATTGGGTCATGGTGAGGACCTCGGATATGGTGTTTCCACGGATCACTTCTTCTACGTAATATCCAGAAGGTTCACCGGGGTCGAGGAAGACATGAATTTCGTTTACCCGCCCGAAAAGGTTATGCAAATCGCCCATGATATCTTGGTAAGCGCCCATGAGGAAGAATCCCAAATAATAGGCTTCATTGGGAGCTGGATCATGGAGGGCTAAAGTTTCCTTGCTGTGATTAAGGCCGATAAACTTTTTAATTTTCCCGTCCGAATCGCAAGTAATATCCACGATGGTCGATTGGCGATCAGGTTGCTGATCCAGCTTGTGGACCGGCATGATGGGGAACATTTGTCCGAGAGCCCAATGATCGAGCAGGGATTGAAAGATTGAAAAATTGCACATCAACTGATCACTGAGTTGTGTTTCTAGGGCAGCGATTTCCACGGGAACATATTTGTCCTTTCTGGATTTCGCATAAATCTCACGGCAAATTTCCCAAAAAAGATTTTCAACTTTTGCTTTTGTTTTGAGGTCAATCATCCCCAAGTCAAACATGGCCTGAACATCTTCTTTAATTTGCAACGAGTCGTGGTAAGCCTCAAGAGAACCCTTGCCATTCTGTTTTTCGGGAAGACCCATTTTTATCTCTCTTAGGTCGAGGACAAGTTTGTGATCTTTTTCTAAAATATCAGGAGCGGTTTCCGGGGCGGCTTTTTCGATCGAACCAAAGACGTTGACCAAGAGGACCGAATGATGCGCAACGATCGCTCGACCACTCTCGCTGACGATATTGGGGTGGGGTACTTTCTCCGATTCACACACCTCGCGGATGTTGTAAACGATATCCGAACAATATTCTTTAAGGGTGTAATTAATGGAACTGTCGTCAGCACTACCGCTGCCGTCGTAATCCACGCCCAGACCGCCACCGACGTCGATGTACTCGAGGGGATATCCCAATTGATGCAGTTTAGCATAATAGCGAGTTGCCTCGCGCGTCGCACGTTTGACCGTGAGAATGTCCGGGACTTGGGAGCCGATATGGAAGTGGAGTAATTTAAAGCAATGGTTCAGCTTACGACGTTTAAGCATTTCACAGGCTTCAAGAATTTCGGGAGTTGTAAGTCCGAACTTAGCATGTTCTCCACCGGATGTGGCCCATTTCCCAGCACCTTTGGCTTGTAAACGAACTCGAATACCAATCCATGGTTCGACGTTCATTTCTTTGGCCACCTGAAGAGTAAGTTTTAGTTCCTCAAGCTTTTCGATGATTAAAATTACTTTTTTATTCAGCAACCGACCCAAAAGCGCGATGCGAATAAAAGCCGGATCCTTGTAGCCGTTGCAGACAATCAGACTTTCTGGGTTTTTGTGCATGGCAAGCCCGGCGAACATTTCCGGTTTGCTGCCGACTTCGATGCCATAATTGTAAGGAGTTCCCGCATCAATGATTTCTTCAACCACTTCGCGGAGTTGATTGACCTTGATTGGGAACACACCGAAATATTTGCCATTATAATTATTTTCGGAAATTGAAGCAGCAAAGCTTTCGTTGAGTTGTTCTACCCGATGCCGCAGAAGATCTTGGAACCGGACAAGAAGCGGAAATCCAAGACCGCGCTGATGAGCCTCGGCGACTACGTCCATCATATCAATGGACCCACCCTTGGCTTGCAATGGGGAAACCGTAACATTTCCTTTGTTGTTGATGGAAAAGTATTGGCCTCCCCATCGGTCGATGAAATAGGTTTCAATTGCTTTTTTGATACTCCATTCAGGAGCGCCTTTTGTTGATTCGGAAACTGGAGTACTCATTGCGTATTAATAAAAGTGCGGGTCATATTACGAAAGTGATTTTAGATTTCAATACACAGTTTGATTTATTTTTGGGCGGTGTTCTTGCATTGTTCGAGTCTGGTGATTAACCTTGATGGCATGCCAAAGGATGTGGTTGAAATTCAGGTTCAAGGAGTTCTGCCAGCGGCAAACGGATTTGCAGTTTTTTTAGGTAACAAATCCAAGACGTTCATTATTTACGTCGACCCGAGTGTTGGTACTGCGATCACCTTGTTTTTACAAGGCACCCATAAAGAACGTCCTTTGACGCATGACCTGATTGGGAGCATATTTTCAGGGATTGGGGTTACCGTGGAGCGTGTGATTATCAATGCTCTTAAAGGAAGCACCTACTACGCGCGCCTTATTTTACAAATGCACAACGAATTGGGCACAAAGATCATCGAAATTGATGCGCGCCCAAGTGATTGTATAGCGCTTGCTGTCCAGCAAAAGGCAAAGATCTATTGTGCCACAGACGTTTTTGCCGTGGTGGAAGACAGTTCTGAAGTCCTTGAGAAGATCAATGACCAAGGTGGCAGCCTCGAAGTGGACGATACCGAAGCTGAACCTAATCCGGATGAAGAAGACGACGACGAAGCGAAATAGTCGTTTTTACTCAAAACCACGCTGGTTTGCACACCCTAAAGGTTCAAGATCAAAAGAGTTGTAATACTTCTCCGAAACTCTATTCTGCGCCAACCTTTCCTAAAATGAACAAAAATCAATTCACAATATTAAATGTGCTTGCCGCATTGTTTCTGGTCATCGTTCTGGCAAATGTCGCCATGAGTTTGAAGCTCAGGCGCAGTGCTGTAGCTATCGAGGAGAAAAACCGTGGTTTAATGGAGGCTGAAGCTAAATTTAAATCAGCACAGCAATCTCGCATGTTCCTACGTCAAGTTGCCATGAGACTCGCTCAAGGTTCTGATGCGGATCCTGCTCTTCGTGATCTTTTGGTTAAACACAACCTAAAGGTCGAACTGAACGTGAATGGCAAAACTAAAAACTATCCTTAATCATATGGAAAATCATAATCCTTTTATTCCACTGACCATTGCCTTCACCGCCCTTCTCATCTTTTTTGGATTTCAAAGTTATATTCTCATTAAAGAAACAAAGAACGTGAACCGTCGTTTAACCGAATTGACCGAGCGCACGGACAAAGTGAAAGCCTCTGGGTCAATTGAAAAGCTCGATAAGGAAAACCCTGTACTTAATCAAACGATCTTAAACTTGAGTCAGGATGTTGTTGTTTTAGGAGCCTCAAATAATAACGCGGCTCAAGTGGCACGTGAGTTTAACTTGGTCGCTATAGTCCAAGCAGCCCGGAATAACCAGCAACAACAACCACAGCAACAGGCGCCCGCGGCTACTCCTGCTAACTAGCATGAATCGGGCTGCTATCTCGGCTTGGGTGCTTCTATCTTTGGTGTATGCGTATCACGTACACGCACAGGATTATCAGCGCATCGCGCCCAAAAATATTCCATCGAAAAAAAAGGCACTGCAACTGCCCGAAAATCAACCGCCTTCCTCGGATAACGGTCATAACGATTCCGTTTTGGTGCCCCAACTAAAAGGGCTCGTTTTTGTAGGTGCCGCTGATCTCGTCAAAAAGCAAGGGATCTCCGAGCTTAAAGGGATTGAAACAAATAACATCGAACTCCTGCGCACAACAGAGTTTCAAAGTATTGCCGAAAAATACATCGGACAACCTGTCACCTTAAAAAAACTCGATGACTTGGTGAGAGAAATTGTTGTTTATTATCGGGACCACGACCGCCCGGTTGTTTACGTTGTTGTCCCGGAACAGGACATCACGACCGGCGTAATCCAAGTGTTGGTGCTTGAGGGGCGTGTGGGCGAAATTAGGGCGGAAGGTAACAAATGGTTCCGTAGTTCTATTATTATTGAGGGTATTAGCTCGTTACCGAGTGAAGTGGTCAGCGCGGAAAAATTAAAAAGTGATCTGACATGGATAAACGCCAACCCTTTCCGTCAGGTTGATCTTGTGTACACCCAGGGTAAAAGTCCTGGGTCCACGGATTTGATTCTTCGAACAAAAGACCGTTTTCCGGTTCGTGTGTATACGGGCTTCGAGGATACTGGTAACGCGCTCACCGATGACGACCGGTATATTGCGGGGTTTAACTGGGGTGACGCGTTCTGGTTAGATCATCAACTCGGTTACCAGTTCACCTCTGATTACGGATTCGAAAAGTTGTTGGCGCACTCGGGAAATTACCTTGCCCCTTTGCCATGGCGTCACAAACTCAATATTTTTGGTAGTTACGCTCAATCTAAGGCTGATCTCCCCGCACCGTTTAATTTAAAGGGAACAAGCTGGCAGGCCAGCGCCCGTTATATTATTCCATTCAAAGGCGCCGGGAACTACCGGCACGAAGGTGCTTTCGGTTTTGACTTCAAGCAGAGTAACAACAATCTCGATTTTGGTGGAGCCCAGGTTTTTAATTCGATGACGGATGTCGCTCAGTTTGTTTTTAATTACAACGGGGGACTTCCTGATCGACTTGGAGTGACTTCCTTTGACATAACCGGGTTTTACAGTCCGGGCGATTTATCTGATAACAATACGGACATCGATTTTACCGCTTCCCGTGCCGGTGCAAATGATGACTACGCGTATATGCGGGCCATTGTCGATCGCCTGACGCGGTTGCCTTATGACTTCTCGTTGGCCAATCGGTTCACTGTGCAAACGTCGGATTCCAATTTATTAGGAAGTGAACAGCTCGGTTTAGGGGGGTTCAGTTCCGTTCGCGGTTACGATGAACGCGAAGGAAACACGGACACCGGCTTTATTTCAAACTTAGAAATACGGTCACCGGCAATTGGGTTTGGAAAGATATTTAATGCTCCGGAGTTTCAGGACCAGTTGCAGTTTCTTTTCTTCTGGGATTTTGCCACTGGGTACAACAAAAACTTAATCCCCGGTGAGGATCCACACGTGACTTTAGCGAGTGTCGGCCCGGGATTGCGTTATCAAATCTCTTCCTACCTGTCGCTCAGAGCTGATTATGGTTTTCAGTTGTACGACACCGGTAATAACCGCCGTTACAACGACCGCTGGCATGTGGGTGTCGTCGTGAGTTATTAGGTATTGCCGATAACGCCGTCGACGAATTTTTGGATGACGGAAGGATACAACGCGTGTTCTGCGATTTGAATGCGTGAGAAAAATGTTTCGGCAGTGTCGTCTAGTTTTCTGAAAATGACCGATTGCTCAATGATCTGGCCTGTGTCCATCCCGTTGTCCACAAAATGGACGGTGCACCCGGCCGTCGATATGTTATCGGCAAAGGCGCGTTGCCATGCGTTAAGGCCTGGATATTGGGGTAATAATGAGGGGTGAATGTTTATGATTCGGCCGGCAAACGCATCAACGATGCGGGCGGGAAGGATGCGCATGTAACCAGCCAGTACAATTAATTTTGGAGCAAAAAATTGAATCCGTTCCAATAGGTGCTCCGTGCTTTTGGGGTCAATGATCTCCACTGGGAGTGATTCAATTTGTGCTTTGAGAACAAACCCGCTCAACGGCTTGTCAGACATGACCGCCGAAATTGTCGCCTTCAGTTTTCCTGTGCGAATCGCTTCAATAATGGCTCCAAGGTTGGAACCTTTACCTGACCCAAGGACAACGATATTAAAATCCGAGTTCATTTCAGGGTTTCATCTTTTTAATGATGAGCGTCGTTGAGCGTCCCGCCACCATGGGGATGAGCGTAATGCGTCCACCATAACTTTGAACGTGGCTGACTTCGCCCTGATCAAGGGTTTTAAGCGTGTAATCACCGCCCTTGAAAAAAACGTCAGGGTTAAAAGATTGCAGGCAGCCAAGGGCCGTTTTTTCCGAGAAAATAACAACGGCGTCTACGCACGTTAACCCCGCAAGAACGAACGCTCGGTCGCCTTCACAGTTGATAGGGCGGTTTGGCCCCTTGTTGAGTTGGCGTACTGAATCGTCACTATTAATTCCAACGATGAGGCGGTCAACTTTCCCCCTCGCCTTTTGAAGGTACGTGACATGCCCTTTATGCAGAAGATCAAAGCATCCGTTGGTGAATCCAACCTTTAACCCGGATTTCTTCCATGCCCTCCGCTTCTTTTTAAGGGATGCGCGTGAAAAGATTTTTTTATCACTCGTGACGGGTTTAAGGGCCGACGTTGCTTTTGTTCTAGAATTCATAGGAAGCCTCCTTTATAACCGTGCAGAATTTTCGTGCAATATATCCTCCTATGACTTTTTTGACCTTCATTTTGATTGCGTTAGGCGCCTATATCATAGGCTCTTTCCCGACAGGATTTCTCATCGCCAAAGCTTTGAAAATCGATATTCGTTCTGTGGGCAGTGGTAACATAGGCGCCACCAACTGTTTTCGGATCCTTGGCAAAAAATGGGGAGCGACGGTATTGATTGTTGATATTTTGAAGGGCGTTCTTCCCATCGTCATCCTAAACATGACAGGCATTGAGGATCCCAAAGCTTATCTTAGAGTGTTGGCAGCCATCTGTGTGGTGTTGGGCCATAATTATACGTGTTGGCTCAATTTCAAAGGCGGGAAAGGCGTCGCAACCTCTGCCGGCGCTCTGCTGGCTCTTATGCCTTTGGCTTTTGGAATTGTGATCGCGGTGTTTGGTGTGATTTTTGCGGTGACACGGTATGTCTCGGCGGGGTCTCTGGGAGCGGCTCTCGCGTTACCCTTCATAGTTTGGTTTTTTTATGGGGCCAAACCGGAATATTATACTTTGTTGGGGTTAGTGGTGCTTCTCTCTGGGCTGGTTATACTGAGGCACCGCGCCAATATTAAACGACTTTTGAACGGTACCGAAAACCGAGTTGGAGGAAAAAAATGAAAGTAGCCGTTATTGGAGCTGGAAGTTTTGGGACAGCACTGGCACTGATTCTGAATCGGAACGGAGTGCCTTTATGCTTATGGGGGCATGATCCCCTCCAAGCTGAGAAGATCCGGACTACCCGCGAAAACGCCAAGTACCTGCCAGAATTTCCCATTCCTCCCGAGATTGAAGTCACGAGCGATTTGAACCAAGCTTTGTCTAGAAGTGACATTGGGCTTTTGGTTGTGCCCTCCCATGCATTTAAACAAATTTTGTCACAAATGGCCCAGAGTGCTGGAGCGTCTTCTCTGAAAGGATTAATCTCCGCAACGAAAGGCATTGAAAGAGACACTGGGCGGCGTATGAGCGAATTGATGTCTGCCACGTTTCCTGGGTTGCCTGTGGCGGCGTTATCAGGTCCAACTCTTGCCGTCGAACTCGCTAAGGGAGTTCCAACCGCCGTTGTAGTGGCGTCACCGGATCAAGCGTTTGCAGAACTCTGCCAGAAGCTGTTCGCGTGTAGTCGGTTTCGCACTTATTGGAGCACTGACATTGTGGGAGTTGAATTGGGTGGGGCTTTAAAGAACGTGATCGCCCTTGCTTCTGGGATTTGTGACGGGCTGGGGTTTGGTGATAACAGTAAAGCGGCTTTGATGACCCGTGGCTTGGCGGAAATATGTAGGCTCGCTACCGCTTGCGGCGCACAACGTGACACCCTGACAGGATTGAGTGGGATGGGGGACCTGATCGTAACGTGCATGAGCCAGAAAAGTCGGAATCGGTCCTTGGGCGAACGGATTGGGAAAGGCGAAACTCTCGAAGCTATCCTCAAAGAGATGACCATGGTGGCTGAGGGCGTAAAAACTAGTGAGTCCGCTTCGCTTTTGGCAGTGGAAAAAAGGATCGAAACACCTATTATCTTGTCTGTTTACAACATTTTATACAAAGGGCAGAATGTCGTGGAGAGCATGGGTGCTCTTCTTTCCCGAGACATGAAAAATGAATAAAGGGAACATTTTTTGTTGGATTGTGTCGAACTAAATAATGGATAGGTGCTGTTTGGATCAAAACGAAATAACATCACCAATATCTGACTTTGCCAAACCTGAGTCAGTGGAAATATCAGATCACACCTTGATTCGAAATTTCAAGGCAGGTGATGAAAAAGCCTTCGATCAACTTGTGCTGAGGCATCAAGCACGGGTATTCAATTTTGTTTATCAATGTCTTCACAATGCACACGACGCGCAGGACGTAGCTCAGGATGTTTTTGTGAAGGTTTATTTTGCTCTCAATCGTTTTAGGGAAGAAGCTCAATTCTCTACCTGGGTTTATCAGATAACCCGGAACGCGATGTTGAATCATATTCGCAAACATTCCAAATATAAGAATGTCAGTTTAGAGCAAACCGAAGAGACGACAGGAAAGGTTTTGGAAGATTCCTCCGCTTCTGCGCAGAGCCCAGACGCATCTGCTGTGGCAGCTGAAAGAGAGGAAGAACTTGGACGTGCGATTGCCCAACTTTCTCCAAAGTTGAGAGAAGTCCTTGTCATGCGAGAAATTGACGATCTTTCGTATGACGACCTTTCGCAGGTGCTCAAATGCTCAATTGGAACAATTAAATCAAGACTCGCACGGGCACGGGATTCCCTGCGCGAGCTTCTCGGAGATGGGTGGTTTGTGCAATGAAACGGTCTAAATATTATCATGTGTACGCTGATTACATGGACGGGTTGCTTGAGCCCGCCTTGACAAAGGAAATACAAATTTACATTTCGCTTAATCCAGCGGGTGCCCGGGAATTTCATGAATTTAAGCACGCGCGTCTTGCGATGAAGGCAAAACATCAACCTGAAGTGACGGCCGAGTTTCTTGATAATGTCCGGTCTAAAATTGCTAAAGAAAAAGAGAGCCAAGCAAAATCCATATTTGAAACGTTGGGGGCTTGGTTACACGTTGATCCGCAATTTCCCACGATGCGCCCGGCATTTGTGGGAGTCATTGCCTTCGCTGGATTAGTTGGGGTTTTGGCGAGCCTGGTTTTAATAAAGCCAAGCTTAGAAAAACCAGCGTCCGTGGCTGGCCATAAAACGATTGTAAAGATTGAGCCAAATTCCTCTTCAAATACTGTTGCGGAGGTTTCAGTTCATATCGCGCCCACTCAAGGACATCCTTCTGAGGCCACTGTCTCTCAAGTTGATGAACCTATTTCGGAGACAATTGTCGTCTCCGTTCCAGAGGTCAAAGTCGACTCTGTCGTGCCAGATTATCATATCGATATTCATACGACTAAACCCTTCGAAATGAATGATCGCGTGGATAGACTTATTGAACAGTACAAGGGTAACGTTAGTTTAGTTCTTCCTAAAGTCCCAGTGGTTGCGACTCCGGCAAACCAGACGGTCGTCATTGATTTGCCGGCATCGAACACCTCGGCCTTCCTCAACTCACTTCGAGTTCACCTCTCGACAAATCAGCCCGTTGCCTCCGGACGCATCGGGGCAGCAGGACCAACCATGGGAATGAAAGCGGAGAGATCCGTGGTTCCTGCCCCTTCGCGGTCGCTTGAATCCTCAACCCAAACAGTCAATCGGATCCAATTAAATATCCACGTCGATCCGTGAAGAATGCTGGTTCCGAGGTGTATCATCTCGGGGGAGTTGCCTTGAAGTCCGGGCAAAAAAAAAGCCCCACAGGTGCCGTCGGAACGAATTCTTTTAACCCTGTATGAACAGGTGGGATTTTGTGACCAGTCTTGGACGTCCAGTTAAGGCATGCCCTTAAACAACCAACTCACATCCCATGTTAATTTAAATTACGGTAAAAAGAATGTCGTTCCCTGGTCGAACACCGCAGGGTGCACCCAATATCCCAGCACGATCGTGGATTGTCAATTATCTCTTATCGTTCCTTGAACATCCAAACACACTTTTTTAGCCAGTAGCGTATGGGTTTCGTTAACCTGTTTATCGGTCAAGGTTCCTTGATTTGATTGATACACAAACTTGTAAGCCATGCTTTTTTTATCGACCGGAAGGCGTTCGCATTTTTCGTCCAAGAATACGTCAAAGAGTTCGACGTCCTTTAGCAGTTCCGGTTTGTGTTTCATTACCGACGAGACAATGGTGCCGTGAGGGACTGATTTATCAACAATCAGCGCCAAGTCCCGTTCAACGGCTGGGAACTTGGGCAACTCAGTAAAAGACTTGCGTGTGACGGAGGCATTGAATAACGGTTCAATGAGAAATTCAGCAACGAACACCTGAGTTTTAATGTCATGCTCCTTCAAAAGGTGCGGAGCGATCGACCCTAGGCGCCCGATATTTGTACTCCCAAGAAAAATGATGCTGAAAAAATCGACCGACGAAACTTCTCCAGTTGGACTTTCTGGGGTGTGCAATTCTCCGAAGGTTAAGGCTGAAGCTCCTAGTTGATGGGCAAGGGAGGAAATAGCTCCTTTGAGATCAAAAATATCAAGCGCCTCAGGTTTTTGACAATGCACCGATGGTATATTTTGTAGACCCGATGCAGCGATGGTGAGCCGGTAATTTTCCCTAGGGACCGATTGTTCGAGGGAAAAGGTTTTTCCCAACTCAAAAATTTTAACATCCGTGCATTGTCTGTTTACATTCAGTTGAACGGCTTTAAGGAGGTTAGCCACTTGGCTCGTACGTAGATGCGTGAGATCCTCGCTCAGTGGATTCCTCAATTTCACGGGGGTACGATTTTCCCACCTATAATTAATAAGTTCATGGGCTTCCGAAACGAGACGCGGGGTGAGAACTTCATAAAAACCTTGTGCTGCAAGGTTGGTTCGCATCTTTAAGCACCAATGGTAAAACGAATCTGTTTTTGTTTCAGGAGCCACGACTGATTTCAGACGCGATTTTACATTGTGTAATCCGATGATCCGGGCCACTTCTTCAATAAGGTCAATTTCCCTTTCTAAATCGGGACGATGACTGGGAACGTGGATTTGGACATAATTGACCGTTCCCTTCTGGTTGTGAACGTCCAAGGTGTAATGTGCTTCACCCGGTTTTATGCCAAGTGCAATAAAGACACTCTCCATTTGGGTGGGAGTCAATTCAGTTCCTAGTAGGTTATTGACATGCGCATAATGTAACTGAATGGTCTTTGTAAACGGCGGAAGTGGCGCCGTCTGCACGGCGCCTTTGTTCCATGTTCCCCCCGCAACCATCTGGATCAAATGTGCCGCACGTTGGCTCGCCCAATCTGATTGGTGAGGGTTCACGCCCCGTTCAAAACGATAGGAAGAATCTGAAAATAACCCCAAGTTACGAGATGAAGTCCTGATGCTTATCGGACGGAAGACGGCGGTCTCGAGAATAATGTCGCTCGATTCGTTATTAATAGAAGAATCCAACCCGCCCATGACCCCAGCTATTGCGATAGGTTTTTCATCATCAGCGATGACCAAGTGGTCATTTTTAAGTGGATAGGTTTTGCCATCCAATGCCGTAATTTTTTCACCGGCGGTTGCCGGGCGTAAAGTAATAGTCGACGATACGAGACGTTTTGCATCGAAGGCGTGCAGAGGTTGACCACACTCGTGCAAAACGAAATTGGTGACGTCCACGATATTGTTAACGCTCCGAACGCCTATGCTTTCCAGTCTTTGTTTGAGCCACGCGGGTGATGGACCTACTTTAACCCCTGTCGCGGTGCGACCTAAATAAAGGACGCAGTCCTTTCCGCAGTCGTTCTTCACAGTTAGTGCCTCAGAAACGGGCTTTGTTCCTTCAGTGAACGAAATCTCAGGCAACCGGAAATTACGAGCGCCGAGTGCCACGAGTTCTCGTGCGACTCCAATATGACAGAGGAGATCAGGGCGGTTGGGGGTTATCTCTACTTCAAAAATGGTTTCCTCAACAAATATCGTTGAGAGCAAAGTTCCTAACGGAGTTTCCGGAGGAAGGATTAATAACCCTTCGCTTTCTTCACTTAATCCTAGTTCCTTGGATGAGCACATCATTCCCTGGGAAACCTCGCCGCGTAGCTTGTTTTCGTTAATGGTCATCCCGTTGGGTAATTTACATCCGGGAGTGGCTAGGGGTACGCGGTCACCTACCTTGTAGTTTTTTGCCCCGCACACGATCTGCCGCGTAGTGCCTGTCGTCGAGGTGAGCACCTGACACACACTGAGTCGGTCGGCGTTGGGATGTTGTTTTGATTCAACGATCTCGCACACAAGCACCTTGTCGAGGCCGCCACCTTTTGTTTGGATTCCTTCAACTTCAATTCCAGCCATGGTGAGCTTTTGAGCGAGCACCTCTGGAGACCAATCGAAATCAACATAGTTCTTGAGCCAACTAACAGAAATTTTCATGTAGCTGGGAATATCGAAGATTACCCAGACAACCGCAAGAATGAAAACTGGTGCTTTCCAAACCTCAACGCGGGCCTCGCTCAGGCCTACAGATTTTTGGATCACACGTAGCCACGAAAGCACGAAGGTTGGGGAAGATGGAAGAAATAGACAGGATTGCCTATTCTACGCTTTTACCCGGATCCTCGAAGGGCTTACTTCGGGATCTGAATTTTCTGGCCCTTCTTGAGGTTCTGAGGATCCAATCCGGGGTTGGCTTTGAGGATCTTTTCCCATTCCTCAGGTGTGCCGTAATATTTGCGGGAGATATTGCGTAACGTTTCCCCAGACTGAATGGTATGGGAGTGTGACTCGTTCGAATTATTTGACGAAGTAGGCGCCACATTTTTTTGTTTTGACGTGGAGAAATCTTTAAATATGCCGTCATTCTGACTCTGAGATTTGGAGGAGACTACCCGTTTAGGGGGATTAGATGTGGGAGGATCAACGGTGGGGGGAGATGGCGGTTTCGGGTTATTTTCGACAAGTGTTACTGGTGAAGATGGCTGAACGGAAACAACATCGTTCCCTGACTTTGAAGAAGGGGAAACGGTTTTTGTGTTCTCAATCTTTGTTGGTTTTTCAATAGGCTCCGCGGATGAAGGGGCTGGAGGTTTTGCTGGGTTTGATGTCACAAGGGCTGGGGAAGTAATTTGTTGTGATTCAGATCGTTGAGGTGATCGACCCGCTCTGTAACCGGCAAGTTCCATTCGCAGAGAAGCATTTTCAGATTTTAATCTTTCGATTTCAAACTGCGGACTAGGCATGTTCTGAGCAAGATCATAGTAAAGGCGGCGCTCGGCTTCAACTATCAGTTCATCCACGATTTGTGTTTTCTCGGAACTTGGGTTAACGCTTTTAAATTTTTTAAAATGATAAATGGCTATGACCGGATCGTTCAACTTATCGCCGTAAATGAGACCCAGTTCAAGGTGGGCCTGAGAAAGCTTTGGGTTATCGCGCAAGGCTTCTTCATATTCGGCGACGGCTCCTGGATAATCCATCAATCCGTACTTTTCCTTAGCTTTAAGAAAATTAGAATGAGTAGCCGTTTTAGAATTCCCATCCATGTCCGGCGAACAACCCGACCAGAACAAGAAAGGAACCAAGATCACAACCCAAAACTTCATCCGATGTACATTAGTGTGATTTACTGCTTTGGCAATGGGGACTTGAGAATCAAAAATTGGTATTTTTTAAATTCAATCAAACTAAGTTCTGGATTTTGCGATGCGCGCCAAGGCTTCTACTGGCCATTCTTTCCCATCGTCGATGAGAGGTAAATCGACTTTATCTCCGCGTAGGCAGGAGAGGTAAATCCCCAAATTAAGTTCACTGGCTTTAAGCATGTTGGTGAGGCCAAGTTCAGGCTCGGGGGCGCCTTCAATCCATTGAATGAGATCGGTGACAATGTCTGACCAAGCCTTAGTATATTTGTTCTCTGCAAAACTCGAATAATCGTCACGCACCATGCCGCTCTTCGAATACGTGATCACGATATCTTCGCCTTCAATATTAATCATCCCTTCAGTCCCTGTTAAGGTCATGGTAGGTCCGTTCATGGGGTTTCCAGCGTCCAACATCCCACGTCCACCGTTTTCAAATTCAAAATAACAGCGCATGATCTTCCATCGCATGTCCGTAACCGCCTGCAGTCGTGACCCGAGCTTGGCCCATGGCGTATTTAATAGGCTGGTCATTATGGAAAAAACAAAACATATCGAGCCAGTGCGAACCCCATTCGCTCATGTCCCAGCCGCCAATGCCCGCTGCGCAAATAAGAGGTTTCCCGATGGTTCCGTTGTTATAAAGCTCTCGCGCACGAAGGAACGCATGGAACTTCCTTCGGATGTGGGCCACGACTATCTTAATCCCTGTCTCGGCAGCGATTTTCTGGATTTCCTGGCAGTCTGTCCATGAAGGTAGAAATGGCTTTTCACAAAAAATCCCTTTCACCCCCGCTCTGGCGCACGCCTCAATCATGGGTCGATGAAGTCCGACATAAGTGCAAATACTCACAATATCCGGACGCGATTCCTTGAGCATTTCTTTGTAGTCTAAAAAACCTCCCGCGACTGAAAACTTGGTCTGAAAGGCTTTTAAGTTTTCCGCATTAATGTCGGCACAGGTTGTCAGTTTAACGCTTGGATGATTCAGTAGCGTCTCTCCGTGCCTATAGCCAATTTGGTGGCCCCCCCCTTTGGCGCAGGAATTGGCTGCGGCTCCTGCTCCGATAACGGCACCTGTATACGTTTTGGATGGGCTCATATCATTTTTGGCATCAAATGTTCAATTAAGTTTAGAATTTTTTTTACGCTTCACTGGTTCATACGACTTTTGGTTATGGCCAGTTCGGAGTCAGTTATTCGTTTCCCGTCTTTTTATTGTACCTATTCAAAACGGCCCCGATAAGCATGGGCTGACGAACGTTCGGATACTTGAGTTTGAGCTGAAATTCATCAATCGTTTAACGCATTTAAATTTTTCGGCACTTGAGGATTAATTAATTCTTTCGTGACAGGGGAGGTTACATTTCCTAAACACGGGAATCCTATATGATTCAGAATTTCCCCACTCGCCAGGTTCACCTTGATTTTCATACTTCACCCCACATTAAGGATGTAGGTAAGGATTTTGACCCAAAAACCTTTGCGCGCACGGTCAAAAAAGCCAACGTCAATAGTGTCACGGTTTTCGGTAAGTGTCACCATGGGTATTCATACTATCCAACAAAAATCGGGACGGTACATCCCGGGTTGGTGCGAAAGAACCTTCTGTTGGATCAGGTTGTGGCGTTGCATAAAGAGGGGATTCGCGCCCCTATTTATTTTACCATCCAATGGGACGCTTTAACGGCGGGGAAACATGCCGATTGGCTGTGCACCAACGCAAAGGGAGACCTCTACACCTTCGGGGAGCCCCCTTCCTATTTTGCGTGGAAATTTGTCTCTATCCTTTCACCTGCTATGGACGAAATGCGCGCTCAGGTGCGTGAGCTGCATGACATTTTAGGTGATGAGGTGGATGGGTTCTTTTTTGATATCGTGGGAGTTCCTCTTTGTTATAACAAATTTTCGTTAGCTTTGATGGAGCAACATAAACTCGACCCCAAAAAACCTACGCACAGGGATCAGGCTGGATTTTTAGCGCTTGAACAATTCATGTCTCAGACATTTAACGCCGCGAGGAATGGGCGCGATGACGTGACGGTATTTTTTAATGGGCCTTCGCATCAATATGCGAAAAATAGTCGTCTCTTTCACATGTCCCAGCAATATCAGACCCAAGTGGAAATTGAATCGTTGGCGTCGGGTTTTTGGGGATATTTAAACTATCCGGCCTGCGTCCCTTATCTCGTTCATGAACCTATGCCAAAGATGGGGATGACGGGGGTTTTTCATAAAATGTGGGGCGACTTCGGATCAGTGAAAAATCAAGCAGCCATGGATTGTGAAGCGATGGTTAATTTAGGGTGGGGCGCTGCATGTTCAATCGGCGATCAACTGCACCCTAGGGGAACGTTAGACCAAGCAAAATGGGATGTTTTAGGGACAACATACGGTCGATTTAAACATTACGAAAATCATGCGTATAGCGCCGAGCCTGTGACCGAGATCGGGGTGCTAGCCAAACGTAAAAATTGGAATGGGTTTACCCCGTTTGAGGGCGTCACACGCATGTTTATGGAGACGGGGGTTCAATTTCGAGTCTACGACTTGGACATGGATTACTCACATTTACCTTTGGTTATTCTGCCCGATGATGTGCGGTTCACTCAAGAGGATGCACGGAAGTTCGATGCCTATTTGGCCGCTGGCGGAAAAGCGATTGTGACGGGTACAAGTGGATTGATTGCACCTGAAGACACGCGCGATACTTCAAACGGCTTTTTTAACAATTTAAATGAGGGCGAGCTCATTTCACCTCTCCCAACGAAGGCTGATGTTTTTGCCAAGGGACTGGGATTAAAGATCGCCGGCGTAGGTGCCTATCAACATGCTTATTTTCGTGTGGATTCCAAGTGGTCGAAAGGTCATGGGGATTTCGCTTATTACGTTCCTCACAGACCATTATTGGTAAAACCGATCGGGAAAACTGGGTATAAAACTGTATTGGAAATGGTTGCCCCTTATTTCGACCGGTCTGCGGAGAAATATTGCGGCCATTGCCAAACACCCGCCGATAAGCCAACGGGTCAATTCACAGGTTTTATCAGTAACCAAGTCGCTTATTTTGCCTACCCACTTTTTACTCTTTATCGTGAGGACGGGAACGCGATTTATAAGAAATTAATCCTTCAAGCTTTACAGAGTTTAAAGTTCCGGCCACAAGTGGAATCTAATCTGCCATCGACCGCTTACACGGTACTTTCGAGGAAAGAGGCCGCCACACTCTTAACTGTCTCTCATTGGATCCCAGAAAAACGGTACCGTACGCTCGATTCCATCGAGGAGGCGCTTCCGCTGTACGACTGTTCATTTTCAGTTCAGATAGCGAAGAAGCCTGCATCTGTGGTTTCCCTTTCGAGCGGGCGCAAGATTAGGTTCACGTATGCAAAAGGGCGCGTTCAATTTTCGGCTGATATTCTGGATGGATTCGAAATGTTTAAGGTGCAATAAAGACTGGTTAAGTTAGAAATTTTGGATTTTATCATTATTCTCGTTGCTGTCATTGACGTATAAGAACACGGCGGTTACAATATACCTAGTCGTGGATCCAGTTTTTTTATTTATTATTTGTACGCCTGTGCCTGATGACCGTATTGCGGAAATTTGGAACAATGTCATCGAAACTACCGATTCTTTTACTCGCCTGAACACTGAAAACTGGACTTTTGGCTACGATATAGCCGATTACGATAAACAACTCGCAGATCTCCAAAATGCGGGTGTCACCCGCACTATGGATTTCCAGATTCAATCGTGGTCAAACCCTCTCGAGTCTCAGCAATCGCCTTACGGCTTACTCATTTTTAACAGGGATAAATATTATCCATTGCTTCAATTTTCGGAGCTTCCTGGATCGACCATGAGTTACAAAGAGCGAATTGAATTTTGCAATTTCTTTATGCACCACTTGCACACAGCGGGCGTGCAATCTTCGTTGGTTAGGTACAACGTGAAGGAGCAGACTTACTTCCTTGAGCCTTTGGATCATCTTCTTGCCCAAGTGGTTACTGACAAAAAAAATTCTTTTACCAAGAAAGTGGCGAATGCATCAATCACCATGTGTATTTCCATTCCTAAACCCGGCAAAGGCTAGGTAAAGCTGGTGTAGTACCCGCCTGGGGATGAACAAGAGTCTGCGCCTTTAAAAAAGCGCATGAAAGATTGTGGGGGTGACGAGCTACCAATTCGAATGATTCCGCCTGACATTTCCTTTGGCCTTAACGCTTCGCTTCGGAGAACCAGCTTTTACCCATAGCGCATGGGCGTTTTTAAACTGGTTAAGTTGTTGAGCGGTTCGCCTGATGGAGGTTTGATAATACGCCAGATCAAAACTTATTTGTTCCTTAAAATGCATTTTAATGTGCGAGGCATCTGTCAGCTTTGAGAACTGGTAGGCGGGATTTTTCTTCAACGCCCGAAGTTTTCCTCGCATGGCATTTAATCTTTGCTTAACCATTTTGGTAAGGTTTTTTATTGAGGAAAGACGGTCGATTTTCTCAACTCCTGCCCCACCATGCTCACATCTTGAAAGGATTAATTCTAAAGTTTCCAAGTCCCCTTCACTGTAAGCTTGTTGGGTCTGTGTCCATAATTCCTTCTGGGTGTCAGTAAAACTTTCATTGCGATCGGGATGAAGGATTCTCACAATCTGCCGGTACAGATTTTTAACCTGGTTTTTGTTGGCCTGAGGAGGGGGCTTTTGAGGCGAGGCAGAACCCTCAAAAAACCCATTCATCATATCTTCGAACAGATCTTCAAAAGCGTCGGCTTGTTTCGATTCCTCTTCAGAAGGATCATCACTGCCTGGGGGAAATTCTGAAGATGAATCCTCTTTGGCCTCAGCTTCTAACTCCTCTTTGAGGTCCACATCGTTGATCACCCGGTCGTATGCTTCGTAATGGGTGTACCCAAGGTCCATCTGATCTTCAATCCGATAGAGTTTATTGTTTTCAAGGTGCAGGGCTTCCGTTAACTCCCTAATCTTGGTGAGTTCAGCTCCGAATTCCTTGGCCATCCATTGTTGAAACAACGGGATATCCTCCCTTTCATACACCTCCAATTGACCTTCTAAAGTTTGGAGTGATTTATTTGCCGATGCATATTCTTTACGCGCTTTTTTAAGGAGGGGTCCCTTATCGATAAACACGATTGCGCGACTTTCACTTGGATTACTCCACATGTTGTCATTTCTGCGTCGTGCCTGTCTCATTCCCGTAAAAAGAAACGGCATCTTCTATTGTTCGTCAACCTTCATTTCCATTTCTGGCAACTTTAGCATGGGAAATAGTTTTGGATCATTTCGGTCGACCATCCATGGGGGTTATCCCTCAAGCACGTTTCGATCCGAACATCAAGAAGGGACAGACAAACTATTATTGACAAATAAGAGACAAACTATTATTGACAAATCAAAGTGTTGATGCTTTTATCATACGCATATATGAGGGGTGCGCGTATTAAGGGTGGGGGAGACAGTTATTATCACTGTATTTCAAGGGTCATTGAACGGAAATTTGCGCTAAAGCGACAGGAGAAGGATCGGCTGGTAGAGCTGTTGGTCCAGGTTTCAACGTTCTGTGGGGTCGAGGTGGTCACTTACGTTATGATGAGTAATCACTTTCATCTGCTTATTAAGGCA
>JAWXCD010000130.1:0-80338 GCA_034440535.1 Verrucomicrobiota bacterium
CTACAGAGCTCAAGCTCTAAAAGAAGAATCCCAAAGGGATTCCGTCGAACAGCCCAGGGTTGCTCGTCCTCGAGAAACCCTGGGTAAAACCCGGCTCACACACAACCCCAACGGGGTTGCGTCATAAGATTGCACCTGCAATTAATTTCATCGAAAAAACGCGTTCCGCACGAAATTTAATAAGTGACGTTCTGTTTGACAGACTATCCTAACCCCATTTTTCTTTGCGCATTTGTTCTTTAGGAACAGCAAGCTCGTTAACGACGAGCTGCTCTGTGGCATCGACGAGTTCGTTAGGTCCGCAGGCGTAGAAAACTGTTTTGGCCACATCCCGGATATTTTCTTTTACCCATGCCGCATCAATCCGCCCGTGGCGTCCGGGCCATGGCATACCTTGATACGCTTTTTCGGGCGTGGCCCGTGTGCAGGTCACTTTAAAATGCAGGTTTGGATTTTGCTTTTCGAGAGCGCGAAATTCGTCTTCGAAAATAATCTCATCAGGAGTACGCACGCTATACAGTATGGTCCCGTGAGTGGGTAGTTTCCGGTAGGTCAGGTCGCGGAAAAAGCCTCGAAACGGCGTGACTCCGCTCCCCCCGGCAACCATGACGAGATCAAGGGTTTGATCGTCAGGTAGATTAAATTTGCCCACAGGAGGAATCACTACCAATTTCGACCCTTCCTTGATCACTTCGTTTAGTTTCTCCCCGAAGTAACCGGCGCGTTTAACCGTAATTTCAAAGTATCCTCTGTCCAAGGCGCAAGAGGATAACGAGTAGGCGCGTTTTGTTTGGGGTTCCTCTGGGAGGTAAACAGTAATAAATTGACCCGTCTTAAAGGTGTATTCAGTGCCTGCGGCCCATTCGATGTGGAATGTTTTAGTGTCGCCACGTTCCTGAATAACTTTGCTTACAGTGAGTTCTAGAATTTGTTTAGCCATAACGGAAAGGCGTTTTATCATTACAAGGTTTTTGCACAACTAAAAAAGAGCAGTCTTGAAGCCAGATGGCGGTTTCTGAGAAAGAAATGTTATTTCCCAGAGGGACCCAGATTGATAATTGGCAAATGCAATGTTTGCGTTGGAAACGCAAAGTTTATTTTTGCCACGTCGAAACGCTCCTTTATTTGAAGCAAAACAGCAGAAAGAATTTTATGATATTCTGGGGCGACATGGTAGTCAGCCATAAGAAAACAGGAGATATTTAGGCTGTATGCACCCAATTGATTAAAAACCACGGTATGACTTCGCACCTCTGGTTGAGCGGCAAAAACTTCGTTCAAAATGTTTATGGCCTTTTCCACGTCCGCACGGCTTGTGTCGTACGTTAACCCCACTACAATATGTATAGCTGATGCCCCGTCCCGTGTCAGATTACGGACTTGCCGGTCGGCGACATCCTTGTTGGGAATTGTGATTACTTCGCCTGAGAGCGCTCGTATCTTCATGCTGCGTAAACCCATATCCACGACGAACCCATCCTTATCCTCAAATTGAATGCGGTCGCCCACCCTGAAAATACGATCAGCAATGATAGCCACAGACGCGAAAATATTGGCGATGGTGCTTTGCGCCGCTAACGCAATTGCGGCCCCGGCGAAGCTTAGCCCAGCGATGAGGGTCCAGATTTCCTTTTTGTAAACGACTTCCACGGCAATGGCGATGGCCACGAGGATCACAAGAAATTTACATACGCGCCGGAATAAATTGACGATATGTTCGTCCACTTCGGTGTTGGAGCGGCGCAGCCACCGTTTAATCACAATAGCCATGATGTCGACAAGGCTGAGGAAGAAAATGATGAATGTAGTCCCGTAAATCAACGGAAATATCGTCTCATGCACTCGTAACCACAACCAACCGGGAAGCTTTAGGATATCAACGCCAATGCTTAAAAAATAAGCGAAAATGAATAATTGAATAGGCATCCGCGCATGAGACACGACGTCTATAGCCCATGTATGCGGGTTTTTTCTTTTGAGCCTTTCTGCCCATTTACGAAACAAATAATGAACAATTTGGCCGAGGATTATGCCGATTAAAATGGTTATAAAAAAATTAACCCACAAGCGTTGGTTCGTGTTGTTTCCTAACCAAAAAAGGGCTTCATTGAGTTGGTCAAATGCTTGGAGAATCGCTTCTTTCATATTTCCTCAAAAGTACATGGTGCCAGAATGGCGTCTTCCATCCCGTGTAAAAGTTTTTTATCTATCGGGCATATAGTAGCCAGTACACCGCCTAGTTCCGTTTTTTCGCCTACAACAAAGTAATAGGGGCATAGCCGCACCCGTCCTGGCATAATCACGACTGTAGACGTGGTCGCATCATAATAGGGCACTTCGAAAACGTCACTATGCGAGAACTTTTGAAGGATATAGGGGTTTGTCGCAAATGAACCAATAGCCGTGTCAATCGCTCCTGACCAATCTTCAGCGGACATGTCGTGCCCACAATAGACCCCTCTACTGCCCCATGCATCCGTGGAGAATCCAGAAATTTTAATGATTAATTGGCGCTCTTTCTGAGAAAAGGTTTTTAGGCCATTCCAATCGCGCAAACCAACCACAGGCAAAATCCCTTGCGGCGGTAATGGCGCAGGATCAATGACTGCAGTTTCTGGTATGTAAGGTTTTAGAAATTCGATTCCCTTTCGGCCTAGGTGCCTTTCAAAAAACGGTTGCAAATCCTGGTGGGAAAAAAGGGAAAGCCACATTTTTTCTTCAAAGACAGGTTTAAAGGGCGGCGTTACTTTGACAGTCCCAGCTTCAACGGCCTTTATGATTCCCTCTATTCCTTGAATGTGCGGCAAATCAAACAACTCAAAAAATCGGTAAATCAGGTCAATTTTTCTTTCACCGAAAAAGACACCTTCACTGGAACCGCGCAGGTCTTCAGGACGCACGGCTTGAGCATCTACTCCGAACGCGATGAGTTTTGTGGCGAGCCATGCCAACTCGGGTCGATACATGGCTGCTTCCTCTGATATCACCAGGGCTACAAAGGGCTTCGCCGTGCCGGATTGTTCAATGCACATCCGCGCGAAGGCTGAGGTCATGCCATTGGATTTGCCAATAACGTCAAATGACTCTCTTTCATAAACTTCGTTTAAATACCCCGTAAGTCCTATACCTCCTGGTACTGAATCGAGTTCAACAATCGAAAATCCATCTTTCCGCAAAACGAGGTCGGGCCGAATGACGCAAGGCACGTCGCCGTTGAACCGTTTTAATAACGAGAGCTGAATCAAATTATCAGGTTTACCGCGATTTAGGTAATCTGACACAAAGGCGGGTGCTGTGCCTTGACTGCTGTATCTGTAAATAAGATTGGTGGCCTTATAAAAATGGAGGAGATGATCCCCCAACCTCTCGAGCACAGGTTTAAGAGCTCCAGGTATCTTAAAAGGCACGGGAGCGATACGAAAAGTTGCCCCGGCGAAAAGGGATCCTTCAGGTAATTGATCAATGATACGTTTTACATCGGGCGGGGTCAAAAAAGGTACTCCTCTTATTATCGGGCAAGAATATGGCGCGCGGAAGCAATGTCATTCTCAATCTGCTTCACCAAAGTATCGCGATCAATAAACTTCTTTTCCGGCCGGATAAACTCGACGGGCTCGATTTCCAGCACTTTTCCGTAAATGTCGGCGCTGAAATCGAGTAAATGCACTTCCAAAACCCTCTCCCCGGAATCGTTCACCGTCGGGCGCACCCCAATATTCGCCACACCTTGGTAAAGCTTTCCCTCCATTCGAGCGCGGACAGCGTACACTCCGTTAGGTGGATACAGCTCAGCATGGACATCCAAGTTTGCAGTGGGGAATCCGAGTGTAGATCCCAGCTTCTGCCCGTGCTTAACTTCTCCGAGTAACGAATAAGGCCGCCCCAATAGTTTGGAGGCCCGTCGCAATTCCCCTGAGGAGATAAGGTTCCTCAACAACGTGCTCGATACAATTTCCCCATCGATGGCCACGGGTTCCATTCCTTTCACAGCAAAACCCTGCTGAGAACCCACCCGCGCAATCATTTCTATGTTACCAGCCCTGTTTTTCCCAAAGGTCCATCGATAACCCACACAAATTTCGCCTAACTTCCGATAACTTTTTTGGAGCAACATTAAAAAATCTTGCGGGGCCATTTGAGCCACTTCCGCGGTGAAGTTTACTATGAATGTAAAATCTACGCCCAAACGTTCAATAAGCTGCAATTTGTGCGGTGTTGATGTTAGCAATAATGGACCTTGGTCAGGGCGCAGTATCCGAACGGGATGCGGATCAAAGGTCATCACGACACTTGCCCCACCGTTAATCCGAGCCTCATCAACGGCGCGGCGAATGACGGCTTGGTGCCCCAAATGTACCCCATCAAAGACGCCAATGGCGACATACGCTGGCTGTTCAATAATGGAAAGTTTCAAAAAATCGCCTTCTATGATATCCATACACCCAAAAATTCAGCGCGCCCGTTAATCAATGAGGCGTTTGGTGATGTCCTGATACGCATCGATGCGGCGATCACGGAAAAAAGGCCAATGCGTGCGGACGGTATCAATGGCATCAAGGTTCACAGGCACGATCAGGATTTCTTCAGTGTCGATTGACGCCTTAGCCATAATTTGCCCACTGGTATTGGCGACAAAAGACTGACCCCAGAACTGAAGCCCATCGCCCCCAACACCCTCTAACTTCTCGTGGCCAATGCGATTGGTGACGGCCACATAACATCCATTAGCAATTCCGTGTGAGCGTTGGATTGTTTCCCATGAGGAATGATGCGCTTCTCCGTACTGCTCCTTTTCACTGGGATGCCAACCAATTGCCGTAGGATAAAACAAAATCTCAGCGCCCTGCAGCGCCGTAAGTCGAGCCGCTTCGGGGTACCATTGATCCCAACAAATCAGAACTCCAATTTTTCCGTACTTTGTAGTCCACGTCTTAAACCCGATGTCCCCTGGCGTAAAATAAAACTTCTCGTAAAAAAGTGGATCATCAGGGATGTGCATCTTACGATATTTCCCAAGAAAAGAGCCATCGGCATCAATAATGGCCGCTGTATTATGATAAACCCCTTCGGCACGTTTTTCGAAGAGAGCGGCCACGATGACCACTTTCTTTTCCTTAGCCACCGCACAAAAAGCCTTGGTACTTGGCCCATCAGGAATGGCTTCTCCAAAATTGAAGTATTTGTGATTCTCCTCCTGGCAAAAATACTGGGTTGTACACATTTCCTGAGTGGAAATGATCTGGGCCCCACGATCCGCCGCTTCTCTGATAAGTTTAATCTGCTGTTCCAAGTTCTCTTTTGGATCAGCCGTTGCATGGGTTTGAATCAATCCAAGTTTAACGATGCGTGGCATAAGCGGTTTCTACTATCACCCATTCCCCCTTGGAGGCAAAACATTTTTATACCGGAATTTCAACAGTAATAAAAAAGCGCCGGGAAAACCCGGCGCTTAGAAAATAAGAATGAATGAATTATTCCCCAGTAGGGATCTTTGGCATTTTGCTTGGATCCATCATGCTCGGGTCAATGTTTGGCATATCCATTTTGGTAAAGCCCGCCGGCACTTCGAACAGCTTATCATCCTGAGGTCCCGCAACAAAACTTTTCCAATCCACAGTGACCTTTCCATCCTCTGTCTGCATTCGCACTGGTTGTTTCTTGTCCTTGGACAACCAGAAGAAAGCACCTTTATCGGCTGATACAATTTTATACTTTTGGCAGGCTATTCCATTAACCGTGTCCGCGCCGAGGTCTTCCCATTTTGCGTTCACATCACGTAAAACATCATCCGGGCTGCGTTTATCCATGGAAAAGGGCATTTCCATGTAAATCTTCTGGTCCACCATAATGGTGTAGATCTTGGATTGATCCTTACGCACGATGTTAATCGTGTTCATCCCGGCCATTTTGGCTTCCATGCGGAGTTTATCGCCAGAAGCGTAAATGATACTATCGATCGTTTGCCCCTGAGCCTTGACCACTTGTTCCGCCTTAAAAGATTCTGAAATCTTGAAAGGTGGTTCCCCTGCATATGTAAAGCAGGGGAATAACGCCAAAACCAGAACCAGAAGGTATTTCATATTTTTATCCAATCAGTTTTTTGAGTAGGTCAACACAGCGGTTGCTGTAACCCCACTCGTTGTCATACCAACTGACGAGTTTGAAGAACCGACTATTCAATTCCATTCCAGAACCAGCATCAAAAATACTGGAATGCTTATCGTGAATGAAGTCGCTCGAAGCCACTTCGTCGTCAGTATAAGCCAAAATACCCTTCATGTAAGTCTCGCTGGCGTTCTTCATCGCCGCACAAATTTCTTTGTAACTTGTTTCTTTCACCGTGCGCACGGTCAGATCAACTACGGAAACTGTCGGGGTCGGAACCCGGAAGCTCATCCCACTGAGTTTTCCCTTAACCTCAGGAATCACCAAACCTACAGCCTTTGCTGCCCCTGTGGTTGATGGAATGATATTGATGGCCGCAGAACGACCGCCCTTCCAATCCTTCTTAGAAGGACCATCGACTGTTTTCTGTGTGGCGGTATAACTATGGACCGTCGTCATTAAACCTTCTTCAACGCCAAATCCTTCTTTAAGGAGAACGTGAACAATCGGTGCTAAACAATTAGTCGTGCAGCTCGCATTGGAAATAATTTTGTGGTCAGCTGTGATCTTCTGATCGTTCACGCCCATAACGACAGTGATGTCCTCACCTTTAGCAGGTGCAGAAATAATCACGCGCTTAGCGCCGGCTTCAAGGTGACCCTTGGCTTTGTCAGCTTCTGTAAAAAGTCCGGTCGATTCGATGACGTATTCCACGCCCATTGCAGCCCATGGTAACTCCGCTGGAGTGCGAGCGCTGACCACCCTAATTTCATGTCCATTCACAACCAACACGTCGTCTTCGGCTTTTTCAGGCGATGACTTCTTAGATGTTACGGTCCCGTTAAAACGCCCTTGTGTAGAATCAAACTTAACAAGGTACGCTAGATTGTCAGCAGGAACGATATCGCCAACTGCGACCACGTCCAAACCTTTACCAAGAAGACCCTGCTCCACAATCGCGCGGAACACCAAACGGCCAATCCGGCCAAACCCATTAATTGCAATTTTCGTCATAAAACCTTTCTTTAGGAAATTTAAAGCGTTGCACGTTAGTCAAACACCCTAAAAGCGTCAACGGGTAAAACAGGAAATAATCATGATATCTTAAAAAGTATTCACTCTCGAGGGGAGAATTTAAATTCTCCATCTCTTTTTACATTCAAAGAACCAAACAACACCTGCTAGCATTCGATTCATGGAGGAAATTAAAATGCCGCTTTCAAAAAGAATCGTTCGCCTGATGCCGCTCATCACTGTCGTTTGGGCGGTTGGGTGTCTATCGGGTTTTGAGGCATGCGCGCAGATAAAGAAATCTGCTGTTTCGAGCACTTCAGAAAATCATCAACTCAATGGCATCACCTCCCAAGGAATAAAAATGCTACTCGAAAGCGCTCTCGATCAAACGACAGTGACGAAAAGTTATGACCCGGCGTATGTCCGTATATCGTATCCGATGGGCGATGTGCCGCCGGAAAAAGGCGTTTGCTCAGATGTTGTAATCAGGGCGTTTCGCGAGGCGGGCGTTGATTTGCAGAAGACGGTTCACGAAGATATGAAAAGGAATTTTTCAGTTTATCCGCAGAAGTGGAGTTTGAAAAAGCCCGACGCGAATATAGATCACCGACGCGTTCCGAACTTACAAACATTTTTCAAAAGACAAGGGAAATCTCTGCCAATAACCAACAAAGCCGAGAACTACAAACCCGGCGATGTAGTCGCCTGGGATCTAAATGGCAGAGGACTGACCCACATCGGATTAGTTTCAAATTTATACAACGAAACGACAAAGCAGTATTCAATCATCCATAACATCGGGCGCGGCGCTCAGGCGGAAGATGTGATTTTCAATTGGAAAATCATCGGTCATTATCGTTACTTTTGATCTACGGATCACCACCGACTACGTGGGCGGACACGTTTTCTTGCGGCGATCGACCAGCGCGGCTGTCGCTCAGTGAACCCTAAAAACCTGCTGCAATAGTCGAGCAAATGCATTATCCTGCCTTTCTTTATGGAGAGAACAACCCCCCATGCTCGTTTGTGCGGCCATTTTAACGCGAAGCACGGGTACGGAATCACTAGGCCCAACGGCATCAACGAATGGCTCCTCTTTTATACCATCGGGGGCAAAGGTAAGTTTAATCATTCCGACGGTTCGGGAACTTATTCCGCCCCAGGGGAATTAATGCTTTATCAACCCAACGTCCGACATAGTTATTGGACGGCAAATGAAATGGGCTGGGAGTTTCTGTGGACCCACTTTACCCCACGCGCTTCGTGGCTCGGTATTCTTAAATGGCCTGAGGCCTTAGGGCCGGGTCTTGGGAGAATCGTGGTCACTTCAAAAATGCAGCGCACAAAGATTCACAAAGCGATGGCTCGCCTTATTGAAGCACGGGAGAATCCCTCACCTTTTTGCGAAGAAATGGCCTTGAACGCACTTGAAGAAGTGCTCCTTCTTTCCGCTGAGTTCAATCCGTTAGGACATACAGGATTCCGTGATGACCGGGTCAGGCAGGCGCTCAACATCTTGGCGCAAAACGTAGCGCAACCTCACACGGTAGCCACTCTCTCCAAAGCCGTGGGCCTATCCGCTTCTCGGTTCGCCCATCTTTTCCGAGAGGAAGTGGGTAAATCGGTCATTGATACCCTGATCCAACTCCGATTACAACAGGCGGCCAAGTTGTTAGAATCAACAAATATGAGCGTGAAAGCTATTGCTGCGGAAACGGGATTTAATTCCCCCTACTACTTTAGCCGTCTCTTCAAACAAAAAATAAAAACAACGCCTCAAGCATACCGCAAAGCCAGTTTTAACCTGATTTCGAAGCACCCCAAAAAGAACGCTTAAAGCTTTCCAGGAGTTTTTCGCAGTAGTTGAGAGGAACCGAGCTTCTTCTTACCGTTTAATTTCGACCACGATACGAGCGGGATTTTTAAGTTCTTTTACACGATATTCGGTGCGCCGGTCTAAACCGAGAACCCAAGCGACTTGGTCGTTCTCCTCAAACACAGCTTCAGCCTCTTTAAGATTTGGATAATTCAAATGACGCTCGGCTGAAGCAATCGTCGCCCCACCGTCTTCGGTGTGCATTTTGGCTGGGCTAAACTTTATAAACATCCACGCGTTACCTTTGACTTTTAAAGGTTCTATCGCGTTACGTTTGCGATAAGGGGCATCGGAGAAATCGATGTGATATCCCGGAATACGCCCTTCGGAAAAAACGAACGTGATCGAGTCCGTATCGCCCGCCATGGATGTCCGCACAGAATGGATGTTTGACGTTTCTGGCGACCGATTTTTATGTGTGGTGGCCGTCTTCCATCCGTACACCTTCCCTTGAGGAAGGGAACCGCAACCGGAAAGAAAAACGAAGCATGACAAAAATAAGCATGTAGAAAAAAGTTTCATTGGGGCGAGTGTGAATAAAACACGGACGATGTCGAGCCAGGTTTTAAACTCTCTTTTTGGATGAATTGATTAACCCAATAATTTGCTCTGGAGACACCCCCTTCTCTCTTAAATAATTCAGCCCCATCGCCCCATCACGCTTGGCAAGTCGGTTACCGAACTCATCTAAAACCATGTGGCAATGATAAAAAGCAGGAGGCACCCAACCCATCGCCTCGTACAACAAAATCTGTCTAGCCGTGGAAACTAAAAGATCCGCTCCACGCACCACTTCATTGATTTCCATTAAATGATCATCCACCACCACCGCAAGTTGGTAAGCAGGAATATCGTCATGACGCCACACGACAAAGTCACCAAAATCCCTTCCAGCAATGAAGTGGTGCGGCCCTAAATTTAAATCAGTAAATTCAATCCTTTTTCTATCTGGTACTCTAAACCGCCACGACACCTTTCCATCCCCTGTGAGAGTGGCGGTTCTGCAAGTGCCGGGATACACGGGCTCTTCATCAGCTCCTTGAGGCGCACCTAAGGATCCTCTTACGTCCTTACGTGAACACGCACACGGGTACAAGTGCCCACTCTTGCGAAGATCTTCGAAAACATCCCGATATAATGGAATACGCCCACTTTGATCGTACGGCGCGTGGGCTCCACCAACATCTGGACCTTCGCTCCAACTCAGTCCGAGCCATTTTAAATCGGAGATCATGGCATCCTTAAAAAGGTCACGAACACGATCATTGTCTAAGTCTTCATTACGAAAAATCAGTACGCCGTGATTGGACAGCGCACGTTCTTGTGCGATCAAAAAAGTTTTCGCATGTCCAAGATGCAGGAACCCTGTGGGCGAAGGCGCCAACCTGCCGCGATATGATTTTTGTCCAGTGATCACAATACTGGCATACTCCATGCCTGCGATATATGGCGAGAACAAAGATATTATGAGAACACTGAAATATAAGTTTGGTCAGTGGATGTGAAGATAACACCTTCTGGGCCTGCCATTACCACGTGGATGATTCCCGTTCCTCAGGAATCACCCTCACTCGAGGAATTGGTTCATCAATTAAGAGTTGCCGCAAAAAGGGGCCGGTTTCTGATTCAATTTCTAAAACCACAGTTGAAGACCTCGTTTTTTAAAACTCGAAAGGCTGAGTGGAAATCGATTGTGGTCGCACTCGCCGCACCCCGGAAAAGGGATGTGCGCCTCAAATTGTTTGATTCCTTAGCACACAAAAATCCAGATCGACTCCTCAAACAAATCCATCGCCATGCTGCCGCAGAACAAAGTGAAACGGATCAGCAAATATCGCTCAGATGCGAGCAAGCCCGCACTCGGATGACAGCCCTTTTGGAGAAAATGGTAGAATCCAAGGTTCTCTCACTCGATACAACGTTCTGCAAAAGAAGATTGGAAATAATGTTTCTCAAATTAGAAAAGGGCATCAATAAAAGGAAAGGCTGCAAAGATCCTGTGCGACTCCATGATCTCAGGAAAAGTGTGAAAAGGCTGGTTGCCCTCACCATCTTGATAGGTCAAGAAATGGGAATAAAAACAAAAAGCATCACTAAGAACTTTGCCAATTTTGACGAGAAACTCGGAACCATTCATGACATACATGATGTCATCGAATGGACACAGAATACCCAGTTCAACAAAACAAATAAAAACCAGGCTTTAGACAACTTAAATAAGCTCTTGGGAAAAACGGTGCATTCTTGCCACACAGCATGGATGGATTCCAAGGAGTTGAGCCACAGTCATAAATGCCTGATCCAAAAAATGAAAAAAGTAGATTAATTTTCCATTGTCATAATAGGCTTTGGTGCCCAATGGCTTCGAAGGCGGATTCAGCGCCTTAATGATTGCGCTCCTGACATCAACCCTCCTCGAAATTGTATTAAGCATCGATAGCATCATTTTTATTTCCATTCTGGCGGGGAAAATCCCCTTGGAGCAGCAAGCAAAAGCACGCCAATGGGGCCTCGGATTGGCGTTGATTACACGCATCCTTCTGTTGTGCAGCGTCGCTTGGTTGGCCAAACTCACAACCACCCTTTTTGCTTTCTTCGGTGATGAATTTTCCGGAAGAGATTTGGTCTGCTGCTCCTAGGCGGATTATTCCTGCTCTGGAAACCGACTCACGAAATTCATGAAAAGCTCGAAGGCGAAGAAGGAGGAGAAAATAAGAAAATAGCAGCTAGCTTCGCATCAGTTCTCGTTCAAATCATGCTCCTAGACATCGTTTTCTCACTCGATTCAGTCATCACTGCGGTGGGTATGACCAACAATGTTCCTGTCATGATCACGGCAGTGGTGCTTGCCATGGTCGTCATGTTTTTTTCGCGGGCAAAATCGCAGGATTTGTGGATCAACACCCGACCATGAAGATGTTGGCGTTAAGTTTCCTTATCTTAATCGGTTGTATGCCGGTTGCAGAAGGCTGGGGTAAACACATCGAAAAAGGTTACCTCTATTTTGCCATGGCATTTTCTATTGGTGTTGAATTACTCAATATCAACATGCACAAAAAATCGAAGAAGGTCGACCTGCATCAACCTTACCGGCAACCCCTTGGGGGGTTATTTTTTACGGTTTAACGGATCGATCGAAGGATCGTAAGGAACTGTTAATGTTTCCCCATCGACCTCAAACGATGCGGCGGTTTTATTAATCCCGATGAATTTAACCTTCGTTCGCTGACCATTAATTTCGCAATCAAAAGTGTTACCGACATCGACAACGACTTTATTGTTAACACCAATCGTCACATCCGAAGTCCCCACGACCCCAATAATATGGGTGATTTTAAATGGTTCCTCCGAGGGATGCACAACTGTATTCGGCTGTTGTGTCGGCGAACCAGGAAGTGGCACAGGGGGTGAAACGGTGTTTGATTCCGCGCCAGAAGTGTTTGCCTGGGATGCGGACTTTTCCTGTTGATTGGTTCTAAATTTTTTCCAAGCTGGTTTTACAGTTCCGAAATAATAATAAATTGCAGGCAGATAAACAGCCTTCCCAAAACCGGATATCGAAACTGAAGTAAACCCATCCTCGTCCACCACTTCAGTACCAATTGAGGGGGTTAAGTGTGGCAGAAAACCATCTACGGGCGGCATCCAACTCGTCGACACATTTGTAGAACCCATAGTACTACCCAACAATGATGCGTAAGGGGCGGAGTTATACATACGGAACCACAGCTGCGGAGTGTTGATAAAAGTGAATTGACTCCCCAAATCTGGAATCTCCTTTAAACCGGCGCTGAAAACAGGGGACGCCTGAATGGTAATCGGTTGAGGATTGGCTGCATTTGAAACGGCCGCCTTCATGGATTGATCTGAGAACGCTAACAAAAGAAATTTATCAGTGACCGTAAGGTGGGGTTTCACATGGCCGGCGACACTCCATATATAAACAGGGTTTTTTGCACCTGAGACCTTCTCCCGGGTAAAGCCAAACTCCCCGTTACTTACCTTAGCCAAAGTCGCCATGATATTTTCCAGAGACGCCTTTAATTGATCTGGGTGCGTCACTTCTATTGCCACAAAGGCATTGGGGAAAAGACTGCCTTCAGGCCAGTCAGCGATGACAGCGCCTTCCATCCCTAAAGTATCGAACACATCCTTCTGCAAATTAATTTTCTCAGCATTCAAGACTTTGGCAAAAGAAATCCATAAATTGGTCTCCGTCCCGTCGTTTGCTGCAAACTCAAAAAGTGCTGGCCAATCACAATTACGAGTATGGTAAAAAGCCGTATTAGTCGTTGTTAGCGAAAGTGAATGGCGGCGATCATTTTCCCATATAGGCTTTGGGGTTCCCCTCTTAGCCACAGGTGACAACCAGAAACTTTTATCCCTAAACTGACCATTCTCAATGTTGATCGTTGACGCAAAAGCACTTCGGTTCATGAGTAAGTTAAGCCATCGAACCCCTTTTTCGCCCTTGGCCAATTCGATCTTACCACGTGAGAAATCCGCAAACACCTGAGCATTAAAAAAGAGTCTGACATGATACTGGCTATCCACTTTTTCGATGCATTTTTGGTAATCAGCATTTGAAGCCAGGCTATCCCCGTTTTTTTCTCGATACCGGGTGATCAACTCTTTCATGGCAGGTTCCCCCACCGTCCAGAATGACCAATTGGCAAGACGCGCATAACAAAAGATGGTTCCATCGGCATCCGTCATGCGCACATAACGAATCCTTTTAAACTTTGGCTTTTCTACAAAAAATGCGTTGCCTAGAACACTACTTAACTCCTTAAAAAATTCCTGTTCTCTTTCATTCCCAACAACTTCATAACCCACAACGCCCTCAAACATGGGCCCAGACTTTTCGATGGACCCTCCTTGTAAAAAGGACCCTCCGCCGATTCGAGTCACCGCGGCGACTGATCTTCCCTGAACGACCATGGGAATGTATTTTTGCAGAACAGTCACCACCTTGACGACGCGGTCGTACTCCATTAACCGATCTTCCGGTTTGGATTTGATAAATGCCGATAAATAACCATTAGCAAGCTGTTGTGTGTAGTTGGTCTGGAAGGCAACAACTCGGTCTCCGTACTCTTTTTGAAAAATTGGGTCGTAATAAATTTTTGCATACGCTGTGGTCTTTAGAGCTTCCTTAAAGGCGACCCAATCCTTTACCTCTGCGTAAAAAAACGTATCGGAGGGAAGCAGAGTTTCGAGATCGACAGGATCCTGATCGGCTTGTAGGAAAACCCACCAGTACAACGTGGTAGCTGATCCCAATAAAACCAAAATAAAGCCCAATAGGACAAACTTAATTCTGTTCATTTAAATTTTAACTTTAAACATTTCGTTACTTTTAACCGTGCGGACGAAATCTGATATCAAACGGACTATGTTTTCCAAGTCGCCTAGATGCACCATTTCGACGGGTGTGTGCATATACCTGTTAGGGACTCCGATAGTGGCGCAGGGTATCCCACCTCGAGAAATAAAGATCGCATCGGCATCCGTGCCGCTCCGCTGAGAATCTACACCCATCTGGAATGGGATTTTTTTACGTGCGGCGACTGTTCTTAACCTTTCAACCAACACCGGATGGTTCGCGCTCCCTACACTGAGGATGGGACCCTTCCCCATTCTTTGGTCTCCATGCCGGGGCTTTGAACATACGGGTATATCGGTTGCCTGTCCTACATCCACGACCAAGGCGGCATCAGGCTTGAGACTGTACCCGGTCATAGCCGCGCCATATAATCCATTTTCCTCTTGAATGTTCGAGACGGCAATGACACACGGCGCCACCTTCCCTGTCGATAGTGTTCTGATCACTTCTGCCGCTGCAAAAGTACCCACACGATTATCACAGGCTCGGGATATGATCACATCACCTCGCAGCACTTCAAACTGGTCCACGTACGTGACAGGATCACCTATTTCAACAAGCTCAAGGGCCTCTGCTTTGCTCGATACACCGATATCGATAAATAATTCGTGAACCTTGGGAGCCTTTTGGTCAGTCCCACGATCCTGCATATGAATGGCCAAGGAGCCGGTTACTCCACGGACTGATCCGTGCCTATTATGAATATTAACTCTTTGTCCACGAGCAAGCGCGACATCAGGTCCACCAATGGGAACTACGTATAAAAATCCATCGTCACTTATATAATGGACCATGAACCCAATTTCATCGGCATGCCCAGCCACCATGATACGAGGGGATCCTTTGGGATTTAAAATCGCGACTGCATTTCCATAGGCATCCGTGTGCGTCTCGTCCGCAAAAGCTTTCACATAATCCAACCACACCCGTTGGCCTTTAGCTTCAAAACCCGATGGACTTGGGGTGTTTAAAAGTTTTTCAAGAAATACAAGTGATTCACGTCGCATCCATTGAAATTAGGGAAGATTTTTTAAAAATCACCCTATTTCTAATCAGAAAATACCCGAAATGGCCGAAGTCCGTTTAGGGAAGAAGAAAACAAATCTGAATTCCAGGGCCATGCGCACCCTCAACAAGAATGCCCTCAATATCGGCTGTTTTAGAAGGGCCCGTCACCCAAATAATGTTTGGATCGTCGGATATCCTACTTAATGCGGTAGGAATAGTATCAATTAAGTCTCCCCTCTTGACGCATGCAATATGAATCCATGGAGCTAACGAACCGAGCCGTGATGACGTTGTGGCATCCTCAAAAATCAAACTTCCCGTCTCCGCAATGGCACCTGTCGCCCGCGTAATACCGAAGCTGTATTCGGATTCCTTGTTTCTGTCAAAAGCCGTTTCAAATGTTAGCTCCGGGTTTAATGCAGCAAACACGTCCGTTAAAGCCGGGTCACAATAACCAAGTCGCGATTTCTGAGAGAGTAGAAAATTCTTGAGTTCAACAAAGGTCGTAAAACTCATGCCATGAACCTTTGAAAAGTTTTCCTGAAAACTGACCCACAAATCCTGTTGAGGCGAAAAGTTTTTGGAAACGATTTTCAGTTTGTCGTATCCCGGATGTGCAGCGCGCTGGGGCAGAGGTGCCAAGGCGGCTTTAACGGAATTAAGAATCAGATCGCGACTGCTCATGGTTTTTCCTCAGATCTGCGATTTTTCTGGCGCTTTTTAATCCACGACCGAAATGAACCGCCTTTCCACTGGGGCAAGTCACGAACCGTTGTCCAGGCTTTAACCGGACCGCCGGGCACTGAACTAACGGGAAGAAAATCGAGAGCTTTCCCTGCTTGCATCGCCGTTTTCCAGACCAACGGATGCGAAGCAAGCATCGCAAAAGGTTCCATGGGAGGACTGCCATCGGTTTTGATTTTCTCGCGCTTGGCTCGGTCCCGCAGACGCAGTAAAAGGTCCGGTATAGGGATATTCACCGGACACACCTCGTGACAGGCTCCGCACAAACTCGAAGCCTTCGGAAGATCGGCCATTTCAGGAAAATCGTCTTGCGCCAACAGAGGTGAAAGCACGGCGCCCACAGGCCCGGGATACACGCTGCGATAAGCATGACCGGACGCTTGGCGGTAAACAGGGCACACGTTGAGACATGCTCCGCAACGAATGCAACGAAGGATTTCTCGGCACTCAGAGGCTAAAACTTTAGTCCTCCCGTTATCAATAAAGACGAGATGCATTTCCTCGGGTCCCTCGGGGCGTGTCGCAAGCTTGGCCCCTTTAATGAACTCCGTGTACACGGTAAGCTTCTGACCAGTGGCCGACCGCGCTAACAAATTTAAGAGGATCGATAAATCCTTGTCGGTCGGAACTATTTTTTCAATTCCAACCAATGCAATATGAATGCGCGGGGCGGCGAGGCAAAACCTTGAATTGCCTTCGTTTGTATTCAGCACTATCCGACCACTTTCAGCTGATAAAAAATTTGCGCCAGTCAACCCTACATCAGCTTTGAAATATTTGTCCCGTAGAAATTTCCGAGCTTGGGCCACAATGACTTCAGGCGTTTCGTTATATTCTCCTATCCCTTCACGCTGGAAGCTTTCTGCGACTTGTCGCCTATTTTTATGAATGATCGGCGTGACGATGTGACTGGGATGATCGTGATCAATTTGAACAATAAACTCCCCAAGATCTGTTTCGAGGCTTTCCATTCCATGTTTCTCAAGGAAATGAACCAACTCAATTTCCTCGGAGACCATGGTTTTAGATTTCACCATCCGCTTACAGTTATTCTTTACCATGATATCGAGCACAGTTTGACACGCTTCCTGCGCGTCTGTTGCCCAATACACTTTCACGCCATTTTTTTGGAGTGCGGCTTCAGCTTGTGGTAGGTATGTATCAAGGTTCTCGATCACGTGTTGTTTAAGTTCCCCGGCCAAAATGCGCATGGCATCGGGATCCTCAAAATCGCGCCATAATGCGTCTACCCGCGACATTGTTTTTAATGAACTGGCGTTGTGCACGGAGTGGCGCACTTCATCTGTCAATTTTTTGGCGAAGACATCAATTTTCTGGGCCATTACAACAATCCCCCATTTTTGAGCGAGTCCCTCAAGACTTGGGATATATGGCGTATCGGAAGTTTTATTTTGTCCTTATCGATGATACCACCGAGGTGCAAAAGACAGCCCATGTCGCCAGACACCAGAAAATCAGGATGGCTTTTTTCAATCATGTCCAATTTTTGATGACCCATCTGACTAGAGACGAAAGGAAATGTGACAGAGAATGTTCCGCCAAATCCGCAGCATTGTTCCTCTTCCCCAAATGCAGCGACTTTAATTCCCTCTATGGATTCAAGTAAACTTTGGGAAGCTTGCCCACTTGGAGTGCCACGACTGTGACAAGACCGGTGGAAGGCAATTTTCGCATTCAACTTTCCTGGCCATTTTTTAATATTTAACGCGTTAAATATATAATCTGAGAGTTCCCAAGATCGGTTTGCCAAAGCCTCAACTTTGTCGTAATCATTTTCCTTTTCGAATTGTAAAAGGGCTCCATGAAACATCATCGCCGCACAAGACCCTGAGGGAATCACGACTGGTTTCTGACCTTCAAAAACTTTAACAGCATGTCTGACCACCTGACGGGAAGAAGCCCAGTCCCCGGAATTAAACGCCGGCTGCCCACAGCACGTCTGGTTTTCAGGCCACTCAATATCGCACCCAAGATATTCGAGCACCTCGACTGTGGCTTTTGCTACGTCATCAAAAAAGGCATCGCATAGGCATGTGTGCATTAACATGACTTTTTTGTCTTTAGGAAAGGGGCGATGATCCAAATGCATAGGGAAAATTAAGCGCGACTCGCATAAGCGGCAATAATAAAAAGTGATTCCACGTTCACCGGCCTTTAATCAACTCTCCGAATCAACCTTGTGGAACCGCGATTTCTTCTGTTTGTTTTGGCCATGCAAAGCGGAGCACGCTCGGAAGCACCTTGAACTCGACAGGCATGGACTCAACCACTTCGCCATCGATATTAAAGGGTATGTTTTCCCGGCAAGACAACTTAATGTGTCTGGCTTTGCGAAAGATCACATTCTCATCGTTGAGGTGACTCCCCTCGCGACTTTTTCCAGCAACCTTGAGGAGTTCCAGAAAGGAGGCGTTTTTAAAAAGAATCACGTCCATGAAACCATCGTCCGGTTCGGCGGCTGGTGCCACAATGTTCCCTCCAGCGACTGAACGTCCATTGCAAATCGCGATATTTACGAGATCGACTTCGATTTCCTCAACGTCATCTATTACGAAGTGCGGCTGGTAAACCTTCATGTCCGTCACACTCGATATGGCACTTCCGATATAGGAAAGGCCTCCAAAAAATTGTTTGGATTTGGCCCCTGTGTTTCGTGAGACTTCTCCGCTGAACCCGCCACAGGAAGCGTTTAACATAAATCGGGTTGTGCCGTCGCCTAAGAGGCATTCAACCACATCAACATTATAAAATTTCTTCTCAACCACCCCTTGGATGAACTCGCTCAACCGCGCATCGTCGTCCATTGTTCTTGAAAAATCATTCCCAGTTCCCATCGGAACGACCCCCAAAGGTAACCTGGAAAAATCAGGCCCCAATGCTGTCAGGACGACGTTTAATGTTCCATCGCCACCCACACACACAAGACTTAAGGCCTTCTCATCCAACGCTTCCTGAGTAATGGCCTTCATGTCTTCAACATTCAAAGCGACTCTGACCACCGGCCGGTCTAATAACGAAAAATGAGGCAGGACCGATCCAATATCTCGAATACTCCCCGCTGCAGGGTTTATAAGTATCCAATTGCGCATACAATCCTTTAGTAAACAGTTTCTTTGTCAGTTTTTAACGATTAAGAAGCATTAATAGGATTAATCCCTTTCAATCCTTGGTTTCGGGAGGTATAGATAAGTCCCACAAAGCATGAAAAAAGCAACCTCCATCATGATTGTCGATGACGAACCTGACATCATTGAAGCTTTTTCAATGATCCTCCAATCGATGGGGCATAACGTAGTGGCGACCGCCGGAAACGGGTTCGATGCTCTTTTTCTTTATTCTAAACACAAACCTGACGTCGTTTTTCTAGATTATGATATTCCGGGTCTTGACGGTTTGATTGTGGCAGAAAAGCTTCACGCAAAAAATCCGGATACTCGGATCGTCGTACTTTCCGGGAAGATCGATATGAATGATCTGCCTCTCCAACATTCCAACCGTTTTAACATTTTTAATAAGCCAGTGACCAAAGAACAACTTGCCAACTACTTCGACGGCTTTGAATCAAGGTGCTAATCCTCTACCCCTGAATTCGCGTAGGGCTTAAACTTATTTTCTCTTGGCAGGTTGTCCTGATGCTGGGCGAATGATTAATACAAGAGCACGTTCAAGAACCAGTTTGTCATCAATGGAACTGGTTACCAAATCAGAATTCACCTCGTACAGAATTTCCATTGATCGCACCAGTTCTTCTTTAGAATAGTTGGAAGCTTTTTCAGTGGCTAAATAAATGGCATATTGATTTCCCGCCAGCGGGTTGAATTTTTTGTCAGAGGGGAGCTTAGCACGTACGCTCTCTGGTATGGCTTGAAAAGCAGATTTAAACGAGTGCTCCCCTCTGCCACTGGTTAGAATTTTCTGATCCATCAGTTCTCGCACAAGAAGCAGGGTCCGCATCTTTGAAATTAACATGCTCATGAGCCCGACAGCGTTTTCCCCCTGAAAAAGAAGCTGTTCCAACACCTTAAATGCTTCTCCGAGGTTCCTGTCCGCCACGGCATCACCTAACCCCCACACAATATGATCCCGCGTCGATGAGCTAATGGCCCGGATATCCGCTACGGTAATTTCCTTTCGCGGACTGACGTATAAAAAGAGTTTTTCCAATTCATTCTGTAGGATTAAAAAATCTCCTCCAACCAAGTCTGCCAAACGCACTGCGGCTTGTTCATGAATTTTAAACCCGTCTTTTAAGGCGCGCTCTTGAATGAAATCAAATAAAGCTTCTTTCCCGGCCTGATTTGTAAGGTCTGGTGCTTCAAACAAATGAACTTCCGCCACCTTATCAATGGCTTTATAGAAAGACTTTCGTTTATCGACTTCAGTGGCACTAATAATAAGCGTCACCTCTGGAGGAATGCCGGCTTTTAATCGGTCTTGGAGGTTTGCCAAGCCCTCCCTTACGATAATTGTTTTCGAAGTTTGGCTGTCCCCGAAGATGGAACAGTCTTTCAGCCAGACCACTTTTCCTCCACCCATAAACGGTAACGTTTCGAGAGCTTCTGTCAGGTTTCTGAAAAGACCTTCGGCCTTCTCTACGCTATCCACGCCACCGTCGATTATTTCCAATCCGAACGGGCCCAAATTCGCAGCGAGGGAGTGAGCAATTGATTTAGCTTTTTCCTTAACCAATAGTTCATTGCCCCCCGCAATAAAATAAACGTTCTGTGACTTACTGGGGGCCGCTTTTGCCATGGTCTTACTAAACAAGGTGTCAGGTATTACTCAAATAAAAAAGCCTTCCTTTTTCCGGAAGGCTTTTGTCAAACTCAGTCTAAATCGAAATCAAACCTTGATGAGGTCTTTGCCAGGTTCCCACTCACAAGGGGCTAATCCGCCGGTTTGCAGTCCTTTTAAGGTGCGCAATGTTTCTTTGACGCTGCGACCGACGTCCAATGCATTCACTGTGACGCTCTGGAGTATGCCTTCAGGATTAAAAATAAATGTGCCACGGTACGCAATACCTTGGTCCTCTTTCAACACGCCAAAAGAACGTGAAACTTCATGAGTCATGTCGCTATACAATGGGAACGATACTTTGCCTAGCCCACCATGCTTCACTTCAAGTTCCGACCATGCTTTGTGCGAGAAATGACTGTCTGTTGAGATCCCAAGTATCTCGCAGTTCGCCGTTTTAAATTCGCTAAAAGCCGAATTAAACCCACGAATTTCAGTCGGACATACAAACGTAAAGTCTAATGGCCAAAAGAAAACCGTCAGCCATTTTCCATGGTAACTGCTGCTGGTAACTTCGCTAAACGACCCATCTGGCAAATAGGCCTGCCCTTTAAAATCCGGAATTTTTTGTCCAACTTTGATCATAGTTCACTACTCATTAGTTAACGTCAGGGGGAAAACAAGAAAATTTTGTCTTGTTCACAAATAAACCTCTGATCAACTGGTCTTATTAAAACTAAACATTATCACTTGCGTGGCATTAGGCCTAAAAATTTTGAGAAATGTTTATATCAACTTGAGCTTCAAAGGTTTATCTATTTAATATCCTTCTAATACACCTAATATGAGCAGGCACATTAAATTTAAGCAAATACATGTTGTGCATATAAGGTTTTATCCTATCATCAATAAGGAATCTTAGAGCTTTAAAATTAACTTAGTAGCTGAAGATTGCCTCAATTGTCTGATTTTTAATGCTGCGCCAGATACTTATCTTGATCCTAGTGTTGGGGGTTACGCCGGTTGTCGGCCAAACCCGTTGGACATTGGGAGGTAGTGGAAATTGGAGCACAGCGGGTAATTGGTCTGGCGGGGTCCCTACCGCAACAACAGATACATTCTTCACTAACGCCACCGGCAACATCGCAATTGATCTCGCAGGTGCCGCGCGTACAGCACAAAGTCTGACTTTTGGTTCAAATGCAAACTACACACTTAACAACCAGACCCTCACTTTAAGCACTTCCTCCACAGGCTTAGTTCAAAATGGTTCGGGAACGATTACTATAAACTCTGCTGTTGCTCTTGGTGTTAATAAAGCCTTTGTAGGAAACGGGTCTGGAACGGTCACTATGAACGGAGTCGTCTCCGGGGCGAGAGTGTTAACCAAAGCTGGAAGTTTTACACTCACACTCACCAACGCGAATACATACTCCGGCGGAACAGTTTTAAATAGTGGATACCTGATTGCCCAAGGTAACAATGCCGCGCTGGGTACTGGTGGTGTGACACTCAATGGCGGCACGAACCAAATTAATGGTCTTACCATCGGCAATAATGTGACATTCAGCGGCGGAGCACTCCAAACCATTGGCGCGGTTGCTTCGAGTCTATTTGGGATAACAACGATGACATCCAATGGTACAGTCATTACCGACACTGATCTGACCCTCGGAAACGCAAACAACGAATTAACGGGGGCAGGACAGCTGATCAAAGAGGGCGCCGAGAAATTGATTATAAACATGGCGAACAATCTTACCGGTGGAATTCGCGTAAACACTGGAACGCTCGTGCTCAATAACAATAGAGCGGCTGGCACAGGTACTCTTACTTTTGACGGCGGAAATTTAACTTCATCTGGCACTCGATCCCTGGCAAATGCGTTGAGTGTCCTAACCAGTAGTTATTTTATCGTCACGAATGGCAATGATCTAACATTTACGAGCAGTACGATTTCGAGCACTGCGGGTCAATCGCTTACGTTTACCAACACGGGTGCGGGCACTTCGATTCTCGGATTTTCCGGGAGTGGATTTACCTATGCGGGAGACATCAATCTCGCAGGGGGCAACGCAACACAAATGGGATTTCAAAACGCCGCTGGAATTCAAACTTTTTCGGGCGCAATTTCTGGTGCAGGAAGTCTTAACAAGACAGCGGCTGGCACAGTTATTCTGTCCGGCAATAACACCTTTTCAGGAGGCACCACCATAGCCGCTGGGGGAGACACCATTGCTTCGTCTGCAACAGCTTTTGGTTCACCCGGTAATGTCACTATCAATAATGCTTCAACGATCAGTTTACGAGGCACGAATGTTTACATTAACAATCTTACTGCCACTGCTGCCACCACAGTGCGCATCAATGAGGCCGTGGCAGGTGGCACAACGAGTCGGGCCCTGATTGTGGCGGGAACGGTCTCTGGGGCGGGAGGAGTCATTTTGGGTGATAGCGTCAATTCAACCGCTAATCCCGTTCTCATCCTAACCAGCACGTCCGCAACACATACCGCTGCTCTAAATTTGGATGGAAACACAGCCGGCACAAATCCCGGCGACTTGGTATTCAGCAATGCCAGCGGCATCCAGACTTACTCGGGAGTAATTTCAAGCGGGGGACGAGTTATGAAGATGAACGACGGGACCTCCGTGCTTAACGCCGCGAATACCTATTCTGGTCAAACAATCATTGGCTTAGGTGTTTTAAATATTCGTAATAACACCTCCCTTGGATCCGGAGCCAACTCCATAGCCACTGGCACAACTGTCAGCAACGGTGGCGCACTTGAAATTCAAGGGGGTATTACCGTTGCCAACGAACTTCTAACGCTCAATGGAACTGGCCCCGCAGCGAATGGAGCTTTAAGGAATATCAGTGGGAATAACACTTGGAGTGGAGATATAAATCTACTGAGCGCCTCGTCGGTCATCTCAGATTTGAACCAGCTTACGATCGGAGAAAACACTACTTATCTCGACACCCTATCTAACAACACGTTCGCCATTACTTTAGGGGGTGCGGGCGATATCTTCTTAAATGCATCACTTTCCGGATCAGGTGACGTCACAAAAACGGGGACTGGAACACTCACTCTTTACGCAAATACCAATTATAACACCGGCACATTTCGTGCAAATGACGGACTTACCGTCCTAGACACTTTACAAAATTTAAATGGTGCAATTAAGGGTGATATTGTCATCGGCGACGGAATTGGCGCTGCTTCATCGGCACAAATTCGGTGGGGATCTGCAGCCGGCCCTGCAGCCAATGAGATGGTAATCAACACGTCCGCTGTTACGGTTAACTCTGACGGTTGGCTGAATTTAAATAGTCAGGTTGAGACGATAGGCAGCCTTACTATGGCGGGAGGTTTAGTCACGATGAACAATGGTGCTGCGCTGGGGACCTTAACAGTAAACGGTAACATCACGGGAAATGCTTCGGCCACAACCTCTATCATTAGTAATGGAACATTAAACCTCGGCTCAGCCGTGCGCACTTTTTCAATCGCAGATGGTGCTGCCGCTGTGGATATGACTATTAACTCTGTCATTTCCAATGGTGGCCTTACAAAAACTAACGCGGGCACGCTGCTACTGGGAGGAGCCACTGCCAATACCTACGCTAGCGGTACGATCGTAAGCGGTGGAACGTTGCAATTAGGAAAAACAGCGGGTGTCAACGCCATCGCAGGAAATCTTGCAGTGAGTAATGCAACCGTCGAATTGATCAATGCTAACCAGATTGCCAATACCTCAGCTGTCGCACTTTTTAACTCCACTTTCGATGTCAACGGGGTCAATGAAACGGTCAGTTCTTTCACCTTAAGCGGTTCCACTAACTATTTCGATTTTGGCACAGGAGCTTCCCAATTCAATGCGGGCGCTGCTAGTTTGGGTTCGGGCATTTTTAATATTTATAATTGGTCCGGAAGCGCCACCCAGACAGGCGGCACGGATCAATTCCGCATGACTGTAAACGCTGGCGCATTTACTAATCAGATTTTCTTCTATTCAGATAATGGCATTACTCTCGCCGGGAATGGTCAGGTTGTTTCCGCAAGCTTAGGTGGTGGTTTTTTTGAACTTATCCCGATTCCTGAACCAACTCCCACGCCCTTCATCATTGGCTTGGCGTTCGTACTTTTATTTTTAAGAAAATTCAGAAGACCTAACTTATAATTCCCCTGATGGTGCGGCTAATCCGGGAAAACTCGGTGTCTTCTAGGACAGGCTTGGCGCCTAATGTCGACAGTTTGGGTAATTTGACCCATGACTGGCATCCGGCGTACTCTGGTTTGTCTTCTATAATATGGGGTTCAGGTATTTCATAAACCCGAAGGATCAGAACCCAGAGTCCTTTATTTTTCGTAAATTCAAACCTGGTCCGCAATGCTTGATGATTCCATACATGGTACTCATCCAATTGTTTTATTGTTTCCCATTGCGATATATATTGCGGCTCCATGGCAATTTCAGCATAGCCACTGACGGATATGGAGCCCGTTTTTGGGCCTGTGCCCCCTGTTGGATGCTTGATGAGATCGGCTTTTTCGTGAAATCGAGTAGGAAACAACCAGAAAGATTTCGCCTCAATTTTAAAACCGGGTCGCACATCCGCGAGACCCCCTTTCCTGAATATAAGTATTTGATTGCCAGTTACTAAGGCGTCTATGATAGCCACCCACTCCTTAATACCTGCTTCTAGATTTATCGTTTGCATCTGGTTTGTTCCTCTCTAAGGTATACGCGACATTCTTAATTTATATAAAGGAAAGCCAAAAATGGGCACTCAGGTCAATATCTCGGTCAAAGACCTTAAAGCAATGATGGATTCGGGTCAAAAGCTCAGGCTCATCGATGTCCGTGAAAAGGACGAATTCGCCGTGGCCAAAATTGAGGGCGCAGAGTTAATCCCCCTCAGCGAATTCGAAAAACGTGCGCTCACAGAATTGGACCAAGATGAACCTATTGTCCTTCAGTGTCATCACGGTGGACGCTCCATGCAAGCGCTTCAATGGTTGGCTCAAAAAGGTTATAAAAACCTGAACAATCTTGCTGGAGGTATTGACCAGTGGTCCATTGACATCGACCCAAAGGTACCTCGCTACTAAATTTATCGCTCATGAAATTCATTGAATCAGTTTACGCTAAACTTCATAGACACCCTAAGAGAATAGTCTTCCCCGATGGAGAAGAACCTAAAATCATTAGGGCCGCCTCGGAATACACGCGTCTTTTATTGGGACCGGCCATCCTATTGGGTGACCCGGAAAAAATTCGAGCGATTGGAAAGGAAGTGGACGCCGATCTTAAACGTGTTCTGGTCATCCAACCAGAACACGCCGCAGACCTTGAACTTTTTGTAAAACGCCTGGAAACCGTGCGTCGTTATCAGGGCATGAAATCCGATGAAGCTCGCAAGTTAGTGACCCATTGCGATTATTTTGCCGCGCTCATGATCCAGAACGGCCAAGCCGACGGGATAGTGGGTGGGCTTAATCGACCGATGGGCAGTTTGTTGCGCCCTCTTTTTTCGATCGTTAAACCTTTGCCTGGAATCAAGAGTGTTTCGAGTTGCCTCATCATGCAAACCCCAAACAAGGCATACGGTCACAATGGGGTGTTTTTCATGGCTGACTGCGGAGTCATTCCTGACCCCACGGTTGAGCAACTGGCCGAAATTGGTCTAGAAACCGCAAGACTCGCGAGGCAATTAACAGGTGAAATGCCTTATGTTGCCTTTCTTTCCTACAGTACCAAAGGCAGCGCCAAAAATAAAATTACAGATAAAATTGCGGCTGCCACTGCATTAGCCAAACAAAAGGCTAATGAATCGAAGATGGAAGTAGAGATTGACGGAGAATTGGAACTGGAATCGGCAATTGTTCCGGAGTCAGCAGCCAAATTAAAAGGCAGCCCCGTTGCGGGCAAGGCTAACGTTCTTATTTTTCCTGACCTTAATTCAGGCTGCATCGCCTCGCAAATGTTGCATCGCCTCGCAAGCGCCGATGTGTTCGGTCAAATCATTCTGGGCCTTGATCGTCCGGCGGCAGATCTATTTCCTGGAGTCACAGTCGATGATATCGTTGGCGTATCAGCTATTGTCGGACTTCAGGCCATTGAATATCATCGTCTTTACCCAGACAAATATTAATTCGTTATGCGTAAGGAAATCAACTGGCGTACCCGCCGTGAAGACGGCTCATCCTATGAAGTCAGAGTTCATCGTTGGGCCGGCGTTTTTAGGTTCCAATTCAAAGAAAAAGGATCCGCCCTCTGGAACTTTGACCAACCCCCGACCAAGGAGGATTGGGAAACGCTTCTCGACGCGCTTGAACGTCGTCTCAACCGCAAACAAGCCACCTATGAAGAGATCGAGGAAGTCAAAAAACGCCTCGAAGATTGGACAGATTAGTCCAGAGTTTGTTTTGGTTTGACCTCTTTGTGCACGACAAATTTTTCCATGCGCGCCGCAAACTCAGGCGGAACTTGGGCCTCTAAAAAAATACTCTTTGCCGTGTACCTGCTCTTGAGCACCTTGCCTATGCGATGAATTTCAGCAACTAGACTGCCTTCTGTGGCTGGGAGCTTTAGGGTAATATTCCGACGCCACATTTTAATCATTTCTTGTACTATTTCTATGAGCTCGTCGACCCCCTTCCCTTGTTTCGCAGAAATGACGACGTAACGCGGATACTGGTCTTTGAGAACACCAAGCACCGCACGATCCTCCACCAAATCGCACTTGTTAAACACCATCAATGTCGACTTCTGATGTGATTCAATCTGGCGCAGAACGTTATCAACAGCTTCAATTTGTTCCAGGCACTGCCGATGACTTGAATCAACCACATGCAATAAAAAATCTGATTCCTGAACCTCTTCTAACGTCGCTTTAAAGGCCTCAACAAGGTGTGTCGGTAACTTTCTAATAAACCCGACTGTGTCCGAAAGAAGAACTTTTTGATGGTTTGGCATTTTAACCTGACGCGTTGTCGGATCCAATGTGGCAAACAATTGGTCCACCGCGAGCACGTTCGCGCCCGTGAGCTGGTTCATCAATGTCGATTTACCGGCGTTTGTATAGCCCACCAGTGAAATCACGGGGATGTTGGCCCGCTGACGCCCCCCACGTTGAGTGGCACGTTGTTTTCGAACATCTTCGAGCTCACGCGTGAGACGACTTATCTTCTCCTGAATACGCCGACGATCGACTTCTAATTGAGTTTCACCAGGACCACGCCCACCGATCCCCCCGGCCTGACGTGATAAATGGAGCCACATGCGTTTAAGTCTTGGCAGGAGGTACTGTAATTGGGCGAGTTCCACCTGGATTTTACCTTCGCGTGTTCTCGCACGCTGACCAAAGATATCCAGAATCAGTTCTGTGCGATCAATGACCTTGATTTTAAATAGATCCGATAAGTTGCGGCCCTGGGCGGGGGTTAAATCATCATCGAACACTACTACATTAATCTCTAAATTTTTGCATAACTTAGATAACTCTTCGGCTTTACCCTTGCCAATAAAATGTGAGGGAGTCGGATGCCCTAATTGTTGGACCGCGCGTTCGATAACCTGGGCTCCGGCAGCCACCGCGAGCTCCGCTAGTTCGTCCAAGGATTCTCTCACAGCCCATGGTTCCGTATTTCCATAGGCAAGACCAACGACAAGAACTCGTTCAGCGGGTACAGGACTAACGTGGTGGAGTTCGTACATATTTATTGAAACGCATTTTGAGTTAATATTCGGTTGGCAATTTGCTCAGGTGATTCTTCCCGGCCAACATCGAGAAACGTGGCGGGGTTGTTTTTAAACCAAGTCATTTGCCTTTTCGCAAATTGTCGGGTCCCCGTTTTGATATTGTCTATACACTGCACCAGAGTGCCGCTTCCATTTAAATATTCCAAGACCTGGCGATATCCTAGGGCCTGACAAGCTGTCGGGTTTGTCTGCATGCCTAAGGCCACCAAAGCTCGCGTCTCCTCGACCAACCCAGCATCCATCATCTGTTTGACCCGTGAGTTAATTCGTTCCACTAAATCTGCTTTCTCCCGTTGAAGGACGATCATGGTGTTATCTCTTACCTTTTGTTTCCATTGGGTTCTTAATCCAGCAAGTGCTTGGCCCGTTTGAGAGCAAATCTCGATGCCGCGCACGAGTCGCCGGGGGTTTTGCCAGTCCGATTCGTTTAAACCGTGCGGACCAAATGCATCGAGCTCCTTCTGTAACTCGTTCAGCGATAGCCGTTCCAATCGCTGCCTCAACTCCGGGTTGGTTTTAATGCCCTCATGTAGGCCGTACAGTAAAGATTTAATATAAAGTCCTGTTCCTCCTACGATGATCACGGGTTTGTTTTTTTCCTGAGCACCTTTTAATACGTCTTCGGCGTATTGGAGCCAACGACCCACGTCGTATGGCTCGATCACGTCCACAAGGTCCAACCCATGATGAAACACCAAACGGCGCTCAAGGGCACTTGGCTTAGCTGTGCCAATGTTCATTCCTCGATAGACTTGCATGGAGTCTGCAGAAAGGATTTCTGCCCCTAACTTTTGAGCCAACACCAAAGCAGTATCCGACTTTCCCCCAGCGGTGGGGCCTGCAAGAATCAGGGGGTTCATTTATCGGCGGGCGGAGTATCCGACGCACAACGGAATCCAATGTAATCCGTGCGTTCATTTTCTCCATTGGCGTTATCCCTATACGTCATGGGAATCTCGACGGATTTCCAATGACCACCCCTGACAATAGGGACTTTGACACTGGAAATAACCCGGCTGCTATCAAAGGAAGATGTCCATTCTGCTACATTGCCGGCCATGCCTTTAATTCCAAACGGACTTACGTCGCCTTTTATGAAGTTAACAGGTGACGTTTGAGCGAATCCGTCCATCCCACCAATGCCGGTCTGGACTGCCATTGCTGAGTCCAACCCAAGGTTCGCGCTTCTCGGCTCAAAAGTGCTTCCCCAAGGATACGTGTTTCCACTATTACCTCTAGCCGCTTTTTCCCATTCCTCCTCGGTCGGCAACCGCTTCCCCGCCCATTTGGCGTAGGCGTACGCGTCATACCAATCAAGATTAAAAATAGGATGATCCCAATTAATCTTTTGTCCTTTGAAGTTTTTTTGTTCCTTGATGCACAACTTTATAACCTCCCAATCCTTGGGCGTATGATTCTTGTTTTTATCGGTCAGCGTGGGTGCTTCATAGGATTCTGTATACTTGCCTTTTGTGGCTTCCATGAACTTAAGATAATCCCCAATCGTTACTTCAAACTCATCAATGTAAAATGTGGGCAATGATTTCGTGGTACCGTTTTGATAAATAAATTCGCCTTCAGGAACTTTTATCATTTTATTCACCACTGCCTGCGCAGGAGCTTTGCCCGGTCGAATGATAATAAACGCGGCGATGACCAAAATGAGTAACACCGCAGAGACAATGCCCCCCATGAATAAGTTTCGTTTGACTCGGCGCTTCTCGTCACTCACCAAATCCAAACCCCGTTGATCCTGTTGAGACAGAGTGAAGACGGTCCTGGGCTTCATGATTTCCTCAACGACACGCGCATCTTGTTGTAACGCGGCAAGGGAAGAATAACCCCCTTCATTAACCAAGATCATCCGTGCAATCATCATTTGGAGTTGCGGAATTTGACTGGTGGTATTCTGCTGGGCTTTGTTTAATGCCTGACCCAATTTATTGATTTCATACTGTGGCCCATTGCTTTCATCCGCACCAGTGATCGCGGGATTACACAATTTTACTGACCCGGTTTTATCCAATAAAATATTTTCAGGGGTTATTTCTTCGTGCGGAATCTGACCACGATGCAGATAGACCAAAGCATTACTGATCTCGGTAATAAGCTTAAGCACGGTCAAATCGTCGACAGGTTTACCACTAACGATGAGTTCTTTTAACGTAGGCCCAGACAAATACTCCCGAGCATAATAATACAACCCATTTAACTCCCCAGCTTCAAAAACCGATGTGATATTCGGATGTGATAACTTAGCCATTGCCGCGGCCCGCGCTAAAAAAGCCTGTATCAGGGAAGGCTCTTCATTTTCCTTCGACAAAATTTTCAACACGACACGCCGATTCACAGTCGTCTGGATCGCCTCATAAGAATTGCCCCAACGCCCCTTAGCGATCTTCCGGAGTACCTGAAACGGCCCGACCGTCTGCCCTACGAGGTCATCGGAACTTTTTTGGGCAACAGCACCTTCTCCGCGTTCGTCGCGTAAACGCACTCCTTCCATCACCAAATGCTCCCATCCGGAATTCACGGTCTTCTGCTGAGTTGTGGCATTCTCTTCCAACTTAAACCCGCCGTAATCCCACGATATGATTTCGTAAACCGCCCGTTCACCCTCAAAAATCCCACACACAGCATGTGTAATCGTTCCACCTTTAAGCCAAATATTCCCACTTTGTTGCCCGCGCGAAATTATCATTTTTCCGGTGCGATTACTCAAACAACACATTTGAATGATGTCCACCAACTGAAATTGATCGATCTGCCCTGTAAACCCTCGCTTTTCTTCCTCCTCTTGCTGGCGCAGAACCTTGGTCAGTTTGCCTGTACCCGTTTTGCCTGGTTCGGAATATTTGCCTGGGGACTTTTCCGCTCCTCCACTTAGCGCCCCTACTTGAGCGACATCAAACCGGGCCAATAGCGCGGAGGCGATCACCTCATGTAATCGCTCATGGTCCAATGGTTTCTCGATCACGACTACACCTTGAGGAACATCTTGCGAGGGCCAATGGGGCTGGTCATACCCCGTGACCACAACAGCAGGCAAATTCGGCAGGCTTTCTCTTAAGGCGCGTATAAGATCGAACCCCATGATTTCAGGGGTTACGAGATCCGTCACAACTAAGTCGATACGCACTTGCGAGAAAATAAGATTGAGCTGTTCAAGGTTCCCTGCTGGATACACTTGATACACCGAATTGGTGGCAACAAGATCGCAAAGTATTTGCAACGCTTCTGCGTCATCATCAAATATTAAAATGCTCTTTGCCATATAAATAAGAAAAATCCTAGCTATACTAAACTAGGGCGTCCTTTTTGCGAGAGCTTCAGGGAAAGCGCGATGATCCTGTAACACATTGTTATAAAAAACTTTGACTATATAACCATAAAATATTATCGACTTACCAGCTTTAGATTGATCTTTTTTTCGCCCTCCTTTGGCTACAATATAACTCGCCAAGAGCGTCTCAGATTCTTCGGCATTCCAGTCTACGGGAGCAGTCACCCATCCCTTTTCAATTTTAGCAGTCGTCGATACCACAATTTCCTCACCTGCTTTATCGTAAAAATAAATCATTATCTTAACTTTGCTCGGGTCGAGTGCCGCGCCAACCCTTTTACTTAACTCCACTTTTAGATTCCTCCGCTCCTCAGTTTCCGGATCATTCGCTTTATCCAGATCAATGCTGTTTATCTTTAACCACTCATCTTCTTTCGGAGGCTGATTCACTGTTCTTAATTTGTCTATGATGGTCAGGTGCTCGCTCGCCACAATAAACTCGGTGGGCGCTGCTTTTTGCCCAAGCGCCACTACGTCCTCCCACACCTTCCGCGCTGAGTCATAATCGCCGGATGCCTCATGAATCGCAGCTAGATTTGCCATGGTCGGAGGATGATTCGTCAATACACCCAAAGCGCGGTTCAAATTAATTTTTGCACCCTCGAAATCACCGGTCCACCTTTGCTGCAACGCCAGTTCGTTTAGGGTATTGACCTGATCAATCTGCCAGCGTTCCCCGGTGGGCACGGCTTTATTTATCGAAACATTTGGATTAATATTCCCCGGAGCTTCCACCCATTCATTGGTTCCGATTTGAACAGTGTTAATTTGCGGGGTCATCTGAACGGGCTCTTCCGCTCCTAGAAATTTGTTTCGCAACCACGGAATAAGCCCTAATACCATGCCCTGCAATAACAGTACAACTACAAGGATTACCAATGAAGAGACAAATATCTTTCCCTTTCTTCGCTGTGATGCTGGGTCATTTGGTGGCATGAACGAGTCACTTTAGTCCGCGCTTCAAAGGTGTGTCAACCTTGACTTCAATCTACTCCCCGTTAATATCGCCCCTCCTTTTAAGGTTTATGTATGTCTGAACAGAAATCAACTGATCTCATGGAAAAAATTGTCTCTCTTTGCAAAAAGAGGGGGTTCATCTTTCAATCGTCGGAAATCTATGGAGGGATCAACGGTTTTTGGGACTACGGCCCCCTTGGTGCTGAGCTCAAAAAGAACGTTAAAGACTATTGGTGGCGGTGTATGACGCATTTCCGCGAAGATGTCGTCGGGCTCGATGCCACCATCATTATGCACCCCAAAATCTGGCAAGCCTCGGGGCACGTCGAAACTTTTTGCGATAAAATGGTAGACGATCCGGTGAGTAAAAAAAGATACCGAGCTGACCAAGTGGACGAAATGTCTGGGGTCGTTTATTTTTATTCAGGCGCAAAATCAGAAACCACTGGCAAAGAAAGTGCCGAGCCTTTCTCTGTCATGGTACCTTTTGGCAAACCTCCAGAAAGCGCACGAAAGGTCGCCAACCAATATTACGAACAACGGAGCATCGACAAACCTTTGCTCGCAGGGGAACGCTCCGAAAAGGTCGAGCTTTCAACTCTGTACAGCCCCGATAGCGGCGCCCGTTTGAGTGATCCTCGTGACTTTAATTTGATGCTTAAAACTTACGTCGGCCCCACGGCTACGGAGGATAACGTCGCGTATTTACGTCCGGAAACGGCCCAAGCTATTTTTGCACAATTCAAAAACGTAGTGGATACCTCCCGCATGAAGGTACCTTTCGGGATTGCACAAATGGGTAAAGCCTTCCGCAATGAAGTGACTCCTAAAAATTTCACCTTCCGGTCCCGCGAGTTCGAACAAATGGAACTCGAATTTTTTATCAAGCCGGACGAAATCGTGCTCCAATTGGCAGGGAACATCGAAGAAGATGTCAATGAGTCAACTCCTCTTCCTAACGAACCTCAACAAAATTGGGGCTGGAAGGCTTGGCACATTTATTGGGTCCAGCAACGCCTCAATTGGTACGAATCTATTGGGTTATCTCGCGACTCACTGGTCCTTTACTGGCAAACAGAGACTGAACTGGCTCATTATGCCCGCGCGTGTGTAGATATTCTCTACAAATTCCCTTTCGGCACCCAAGAGCTTGAAGGGATCGCAGCACGCTCCAACTTTGATCTTACTCAACACCAAAAATTCAGCGGCAAGTCCATGGAAGTTTTTGACGAGGATGCCAAATCGAAATACCTCGCACATGTGATCGAACCTTCGGCAGGGGCTGATCGCTTGGTCCTCGCTTTGATTTGTCAGGCCTACGCAGAGGAAGAGGTCACAGACGAAAAAGGAAATAAGGAATCGCGCACGGTATTGCGCTTTCATCCGCGAGTGGCACCTATTAAGGCTGCGGTTCTTCCGCTGGTCAAAAATAAACCACATCTCCTCGCTAAAGCCCGTGAGGTTCTTAATTTACTCCGCCCACACATGAACGTTTTCTGGGACGAGTCAGGAGCCATCGGCCGACGTTATAGGCGTCAGGACGAGGCGGGCACGCCTTATTGTATCACAATCGATTTCGAAACCCTTGAGGGCGTCCGCACGGGCGACGAGCTCGGCGCGATCGATACGGTCACTCTTCGCCATAGGGATTCTATGAAGCAGGAACGGCTGTCGATTAATGAGTTGCTGCCTTTTCTGTTAAATCAGATACGATAAAAGCTCATGCTCCAAGCTGTCGCTGTGCTTTATTTCGTTTGCTTCCTCGCGCTCAACGTTGCGGGGATCTTTTTATGCTGGAAGGATAAATCAAACTTCGTATTCATCGTTATCGATTCGTTAGTCGGATTCTGGCTCGCTTACTTTTTTCTGGCCTTTTTCTTTTCTGATCTCGCCACAGGAAATAAATGGCTCGCCCAAGTTATTTTTGTAGCAGCTGTGGGTTGGGAAATTTACGATACCCCTCGGGAGATCAGGCGTGTCACGACAGATCATGATTTATCAATGCAGGAAAAAGGACTCTTGCTCGCGGTTTCCACCACTTTTTGCATTCCGGCTTACATCGTGGGCGGGCTGGCGGTCTTCAGGTAATCGTGGCCCCTCCTTGCTCCGACAGATAAATTTCAACCACCGCCAAGTGTCCATAAATACATTAATCTTACTTTTCTCTCCTCCGTAAATAACGGGAATATTCACAAAGCTGATTCCCACTCCCAACCTCGCCGATTCCATCAGGAGCTCAGATTCAATTTCAAAATTCCGCGTTTCTAATCGGCATTTTCTCAGAAACCGAGCCGGTAAAAGTCGGAACCCGCACTGGCTATCTTTCAACTTTAACCCTGTCATTTGCTCAAGGTGCCAGGACATGATCTTGTTGGTGATCCGACGAACCCACGGTATCGACGAGGCCGCATGAAATCGATTGCCCACTATTTGATCTGAGGGTCTAATATCAGATTCTTTTATAAAGGCCGGGATCATTGCGGGATCATGTTGACCATCGCCATCCAGAAGAATAACCCGATCAGCTCCTCTTTTTAAGGCTATCGCTATTCCTTCGCGAACGGCTATCCCCTTGCCCATTCTTTGAGTAAATGACACCACAAAGGCTTTTTCTTTGTTCGCAATTTCTGCTGTGCGGTCGCTGGAAAAATCATCAACGACAATGATGTCCTGAACGTGTTGCCGAACTTCTCTCAAAACTTGAGCGAGGGTGGGTGCTTCGTTCCTAGCAGGTATTATAACAAACGTTGTCATGAATCCACTGGTCTTTTCTCATTGAAAAAGTTATAACCCATATATGAAATTACAGCTCGTTGGGTTCTTGGCGGTTCTAGTATTGGTAGGATGTTCTGATCCTGAGCCCACCGTGGAACCCCAAAAAATTACCATTAACCCACAAGCATTACAACCTCAGGAAACTCCAGCTCCTGTCGAGGCTACCCCTGCGCCGTCGACCTTAAGCTCCACCAACTCCCAGGGTTTCACCAATAACGGCACTCTGAGCGGTGATGACGTGCTCACGAGTACCATTCGCGCCGGAGAAGTCACCAAAGCCAAAATTGAGTCGCTTGTGTTCACCAAGGCTATCGAAAGTTTTAAAGAACAAGAAGGCCGGCTCCCAGCCTCCCTAGACGAACTGGTCTCTACAGGCTATCTCAAAAGCCTCCCTCGCGCTCCTGTGGGTCAAAAATACGAATACAATCCTGAGACTGGCGAGTTTACAATTACCAATGAATAACTCCACAACGCATGACTTTCAGCACCAAACCAGAGTAGCGAATAAATCTTGAATTGACTGGGGCAAGCGCATCGACTTTTTAAAGGGGTGTAAGCCCAACCACAGACGTGGATTTCATACCGCGCTCTTAGAATTTTTATAAAATCTACTTACTTTTCCCGGCCAATTCCGTAACTTAAATACGTGATCCTAGACACACAGGTTGATGACATTAGTCAAAAAGTAATGGCAAATGAGCGCATTTCCGTCGATGAAATACGGCACCTGTCCAAGCTGTCCCTCCCGGAACTCGGCTTCCTCTCGGATGCACGGCGCCGATTCAAAAAAAGCGAACAGTATGACGGGCGCGGCAATGAAATCGTGACCTATATTATTGATCGCAACATCAACTACACCAACATCTGCAACGTTTACTGCAAGTTCTGCAACTTTTATCGCACCAAAAAAGATGCTGATTCCTACGTCTTAACACACGAGGAAATCGACCGCAAAATTCAGGAAACCATCGATCTGGGCGGCACGCAAATCCTCATGCAAGGCGGGCATCATCCCGACCTCACCCTTGATTGGTACTTGGACCTGCTTCATCATATCAAAGCGAAATTCCCGCAGATCAATATCCACGCCTTTTCCCCGCCGGAATTTAATCATTTTGCAGAGGTCTTTAACATGTCTCTACAGGAAGTGCTCCGAAGATTCGTGGAGGCGGGGTTAGGTTCAATACCAGGTGGCGGTGGCGAAATCCTGGTGGATTCCGTTCGACAACGTATTGCACCGCTTAAATGTGATTCCTCGCACTGGCTGGAAGTTATGGAAATTGCGCATGGCATGGGGTTACGGAGTTCGGCCACAATGATGTTTGGGCACGTGGAAACCTTGGATGATCGGTTTGAACATCTCCGGAAATTGCGCGATTTGCAGGATAAAACCGGCGGATTTACCGCGTTCATCTGTTGGACGTTTCAGCGCAGCAAGGATACGGTTTTACAAGCTGAACGCGTGGGTTCTCACGAATACCTTAAGATGCAGGCCCTCAGCCGAATCTTCTTAGATAATTTCGATAATATTCAATCCTCGTGGGTCACGCAAGGTCCTCAGATCGGGCAGATTGCACTTAAATACGGAGCTAACGACTTCGGAAGTATCATGATTGAGGAAAACGTGGTCTCTTCGGCGGGAACGCACTTTCGTCTGACTTCGCAACAGATGCGGGAGTTGATTTCCGACATGGGCTACGAGCCACGCCAACGTGATAACTGGTACAAACTCCTCTAGTCTTTCAAAAGGAATTTCTCAGCGGTGGAGCCTCACGTGAGCACCTCAAATTTTCTGAGACTTGCAGAATTTTGCGCAGGACTTATATATTTTTACGGGGTTTTGATTTTGCTTAAAAACGACTGGTCTCAATTAAAAAGTTATACCTTTTATGAAATATAACACTTACCTTCTTTTCGGTTCGCCTGGTAGTGGCAAAGGCACACAAGGAATGATTCTCGGTCGCGTACCGGGTTATTATCATTGCGCTTGCGGAGATGTTTTCCGTACGCTCGATCTCACCAGCACAACGGGCAAGGCATTCCTTGAGTACTCAAGTCGAGGCGAACTTGTGCCAGACGACGTCACTATTCGGCTCTGGCACGAACGGATTGAAAATAGCGTTCTCACGAGAGCCTTTAAACCAGATAACGATTTCCTCGTTCTCGATGGCATTCCACGTAACGTCCATCAAGCCCGCATCCTCGTTGAACGACTGAATGTCCAAAAGGTCTTCCATCTGGTTTGCCAGGACAAGACCAAGCTGTACGAAAGGTTAAAACGCCGCGCGCTCAAGGACAACCGCTACGATGATGCAAATGAGGAGGTCATTCAACACCGTCTCGAAGTCTATGAGAAAGAGTCCCGGCCTGTCCTCGAACATTACGGGCCGTCTATGGTCGTTGAAATCGATGCTCAACAACGTCCGGACCAAGTCCTGCGCGATATTTTGGCTCATACCGCAAAATAAAACACCTTTACATATACTCGTTTACCTCATCCCATGCGTATTGTTTTTATTGGTACTGCGGACTTGGCCTGCCCCTCGTTGGATCTTCTTTCGAAAACCGATGGGATGAAGCTGGTCGCGGTCGTCACCCAACCGGATCGACCGGCTGGACGCCAATTAAAGCTCACGCCTTCTCCGGTCAAAGAGGCGGCTCTGAAAATTCATTTGCCCATCTTCCAGCCTGAAAAAATCCGCAGCCCCCAAGCCCTGGAGCAAATAAAATATTGGCACCCTGACGTGGTGATTGTCGCTGCCTATGGGCAATTGATTCCGAAATCCATTTTAGATATTCCAAAATACGGGTGCCTCAATGTTCACGCTTCTCTCCTACCGAAATACCGAGGCGCGGCACCCATCCAGTGGGCTCTACTCAATGGCGAACGATCGACAGGCATTACGATCATGCAAATGAATACGGGTCTCGATACGGGCGATATTCTCCTGCAAAAGGAAATCCCGATTCGACGCCATGACAATGCCCAAACTATTCATGACAAGCTTGCACATCAGGGGGCTGAGTTGTTGGTTCATACGCTTAAAACACTGCCTTCCAACACGATTAAACCCATCAAACAAGGCGACTCCCCCACCCCCTACGCACGCAAAATTACGAAGGAGGACACTCGCTTGGATTGGTCCCGTATGCCTCTCGATTTGTGGTTGCAAATTCGCTCTTTTAGCCCGCGTCCGGGTGCCTTTACTTTATGGAACGACGGGGTCACAGATAAAATTCTGAAAGTTTTCGGCATTATCATTTCCCGCCGCGCTAAAGGTCAACCCGGTGAGATTGTCCGCATCGATTCCCATGGGATTCTCGTCGCAGCTAAATCCGGCGGCCTCCTATTGCGTGAGGTCCAACTTGAAGGACGCAAACGCATGTCCGCCGCACAACTTGGTCAAGGCAATCTTCTTAAAGTCGGACAAATTTTGAAGTAACCCTTGGGGGTATCGTGCTTTTTTTAGGGGATGCTTTCCCATTTCTGTCAGGCCGAGGAGACTTGGTATGACCATATCCACATCAACTTGACTAAGTATATATCCATATTATTATTTAGATATGACCAAGATAAATATTTATGAGGCCAAGGCCCATTTGTCAGCCTATGCCCGGCGAGTTAAGGCAGGCGAAACGATTATCCTCTGCGACAGGAATGTGCCGTTTGCAGAGATACGCCCCCTTTCCAAGACGGGCACAGAAAACATTGGTAAAGTTCGCAAACTGGGCTTTCTCAAAGGACGTGTTATGTCGGATTCCAATACAGACTTTTTTGGCGCTGACAGCGAATTAGCAACATCTTTCATGCAATCCCCTCTTCCTCCCCGGCCCGAACACCTATGAATATCCTTTTAGACTCCTGTCTGATTCTCTGGATGGCGGAGGATGCAAGCTTGATCAGCCCCCGGGCAAGGGAGCATTTGGAAGACACCTCGAATACCCTAGTCATCAGCCAAGTCTCCTTTCTTGAACTTCAATTGAAGTTTATATCCGGAAAGCTCCCCCTTCTCATGAAACCCCGTGAGATTATCCGTCATATTTGCAGCGAGCACATCGCTGATTATCTTCCCCTTGATGATAATGCGGTTGAACTGTTGGAGAAACTGCCCCCAATCCATGCCGATCCATTTGATCGCCTGCTCATCGCCCAGGCATTAACCCATCAACTGGCATTGATGACCCCGGACACAAAAATTCATGACTATCCTCTTATGACCATTTGGTGACAACCACATTACCCTCTCCCAACATGGGTCAGGCACTGAATACTCTTGTTGCCTTTTGTGATTACGTGGCAAAACCAAAAACGCGCCACAGCCGCCCATTAAATAGGGCGGACAGAGACTGCTCCGTTATTCCTCGTCAGAAGCGCGAAGCGCGGCGATAACTGAGAAGTCTTCGAGCGTTGTGGTATCTCCCTTTATGTCACCATTACCACTGGCAACCTCACGAAGAAGACGGCGCATGATTTTTCCTGAGCGTGTTTTGGGCAGACTTTCCGTAAAACGTATATCATCAGGCTTAGCGATGGGGCCAATCTCTTTAGCCACATGGTTACGGAGTTCGGCTTTAAGTGCATCAGTGGGCTGTTGCCCCGATTTGAGAGTGACGAAAGCGACAAGAGCCTGGCCTTTAAGTTCGTCCGGCCTAGCCACAACAGCGGCTTCCGCAACTTGTCGATGGCCCACGAGCGCACTTTCAACTTCCATCGTTCCAAGCCGATGCCCCGCCACGTTGACCACGTCGTCGATACGGCCCATGATCCAAAAATAACCATCCTTGTCCCGGCGCGCACCGTCACCGGTAAAATACATACCTTTTATCTCGGACCAATAGGTCTGCTTATAGCGTTCATTATCACCATACAAACCGCGCAGCATGGATGGCCAAGGTTTACGCACCACAAGCAGGCCACCTGTGTTCCTAGCTACTTCTTTACCCTCTTTATTCACCACTGCGGCATCCACGCCGAAGAATGGTAAGGTGGCCGTCCCAGGCTTCGTGGGGGTAACTCCGGGAAGTGGCGTAATAAGTATGGACCCAGTCTCGGTTTGCCACCATGTATCGACAATGGGGCAGCGTTTTTTGCCGATCTTCTCATGATACCAAATCCAAGCTTCAGGATTAATAGGTTCGCCCACGGTACCCAACAGTCGCAAAGTCTTGAGGGAATACTTATTCACATGTTCTTCACCCCATTTCATGAAGGACCGAATAGCCGTTGGAGCTGTATAAAAGATGGTAACCCCATGGCGATCAATCATTTCCCATAATCGACCGAGATGCGGCGTGTCTGGAGCACCTTCGTAAATAACGGTTGTGGCCCCGTTTAATAGGGCTCCGTAAACCGTGTACGAATGGCCCGTAACCCACCCGACGTCAGCGGTGCACCAGTACGTATCTTCCTCGTGCAGATCGAATACATACTTTGTCGTGAGGTATGCCCCTAACATGTATCCGCCGGTCGTGTGTAAAATTCCCTTTGGTTTTCCAGTCGATCCACTTGTGTACAAAATAAAGAGTGGATGTTCACTGTCCAACGGGGCCGCAGGACATTCGGTCGAAAGCCCATTAACCAACTCGTGCCACCAATGGTCGCGTCCCGGTGTAAAAATGACTTCAGATTTTGTCCGTTGCAGCACCACAACGTGCCTTATCGTGGGGCAGGCTCCGACGGCGGCATCAACATTCTTCTTAAGTTCAACGACTTTACCGCGACGATATCCACCGTCTGCAGTAATCACGATCGAAGCTTGGCAATCATTAATCCTGTCTTTGACGGCTTCCGCGCTGAACCCACCAAAAATTACGCTATGTATAGCGCCAATGCGAGCGCACGCTAACATCGCTACGGCGGCTTCAGGGACCATGGGCATATAAATCATAACCCGATCACCCGACTTAACCCCGAGCTTTTTCAGTCCATTTGAAAATTGACACACCTCACTCAACAACTGCCCGTAAGTGATCGTTCTGACTTCACCGGGTTCGCCCTCCCAAATAATAGCAGCCTTATTTTTTCGCCAATTTTGCGCATGCCGATCTATGCAATTGTAACTGATATTCGTTTTGCCCCCAACAAACCACTTTGCAAGTGGTTCCTTCCACTGGAGTACTTTTTTCCATGGCTTAAACCAGTGTAGTTCCTCAGCCACTTTCCCAAAAAATTTATCGGGATTTTTAATGGATTCCGCATACATCTTTTTGTACTGCGCCATCGATTTTATGTGGGCCTTGGAAGAAAACTCCTTGGAGGGTTTAAATACGCGATATTCTTTCAATGTGGATTCGATATCAGACTGGCTCATGTTGTGCGCAACTAAACCCAAAATTTGCTCTGATTTCAATACAGGAATTGGATGTTCTTATTTCTTCCCAACAATGTGCTCGGTACGCATCGTGCTAATTAGAATGTAGGAGGAAAGAAAATTATGGAAATACTTGGAATGATTATTATTGGCCTGCTTGCAGGAATTGTAGCTAAACTTTTAATGCCTGGGCGTGATCCCGGTGGCTTTATAGTGACTACTTTGTTGGGTCTTGCGGGTTCATTCGTCGGCTATTATCTTGGCCGGGCATTAGGAATGTACGGAGACGGAAGTTCAGCAGGCTTTGTAGCCTCGGTGATAGGTGCAATGATCCTATTATTCGGCTATCGCTTAATGAGCCCACGTCACACACTTAGGTAACATTTGCTTCTTTGAAGCCAATTAAACCGCAGGGCCGCCCGGACTGTTCTACTCGCGATAAGCGGAGAGCAGTCCGGGCGGCCCTGGGTCTTTTTATACTACAAGTTGAAATTCTTCCTGATTCCTAAAACGCAAGATTCTCTCCAAGCAAAAAACTGCATTACGTTCGTCCAGAGCCTCAACGACGGTGTAATACGCGCCCAAAGAATGTCGACACACTGCAAAATGATGAGGGCTTTCGACACCTGAAATAAAAATGTCCCAATACTCCACTGGAATACGATCCCATGCCCGGGCTTCCTCAAGAATTTGATAATCTTCGGTGTGAAATCCATGGAACTCGGTGTCTATATAAAAGGCTTCCATTGGTCCTTGGACGGGCTTGTAAACAAAGTATCGGTTCATCATGTGGCTCCTTAAAATTTGAGATCACAATAATAACCCAAAGAGCCATACCCGAAAGGATTTCTTACTCACATTCGCCTCGCTCCTTACTCACATGTTATCCACAAGGATAAGGATGGATTATTGAACAAAATACAAAAAAATAACCCGTGCAAAACACGGGTTATTTTAAATCAACTATGTCAGGGGTTTTAGCCCGCTAAAGGCTTTTCTTCTTCGATTTCGACAATAGGCGGTTCGAGCTCTTCACCTTGGGCTTGGATTTCAATCTTGCGATACAACCGGAAGCCGGTTCCCGCAGGAATCAAATGACCCATGATGACGTTTTCCTTAAATCCGCGAAGCTTATCCACACGTCCCAATGTCGCCGCTTCTGTTAAGACACGTGTTGTGTCTTGGAACGAAGCTGCCGAGATGAAACTGTCGGTCTCAAGAGATGCCTTCGTAATGCCTAGAAGAACTGGGGTCGCTTCAGCAGGTTTACCACCCGCTTCAGACACACGCCTATTTTCTTCCTCGAAGTTGATACGGTCAACCTGGTCACCCCACAATAATGTAGTATCACCCGGTTCACTAATCTTCACCTTGCGCAACATCTGACGGACAATAATTTCAATATGCTTGTCGTTAATTTCAACACCTTGCAAACGGTAAACTTCCTGAACTTCGTTCACGAGATATTCTTGAAGCTCTTGCGGTCCGCATATTTCAAGAATTTCATGTGGCACAACAGGTCCGTCAGTCAATTGAGAACCCTTTTTCACGTAATCACCTTTGGCGATGATGACGTGTTTGTTCATTGGAATTAAATGTTCTTCTTCAAGGCCATTAGGATCCTTGATCACAAGCCTGCGTTTACCGCGGACAGTACCCGCGAAATCTACGGTGCCGTCGATTTTCGCAATTTCAGCGGAATCCTTCGGACGACGTGCTTCGAACAATTCAGCCACACGTGGCAATCCACCTGTGATATCTTTTGTTTTTGCAATCTTACGAGGTGTTTTAGCCAAAAGGGTGCCACCAGTCACTTTTTTGTTTTCTGGTACAACAATGTGCGCCCCCGCAGGAATTGAATAACTGGCAAGGATTTCCTTGTCACTTCCAACAATCACAATCTGAGGATGCAAATCTTCCTTATGCTCAATAACGACAGTTCCCATGAACCCAGTTGATTCATCGAGTTCCTTTTTAACCGTTACACCAGCGATGATGTCACGGAACTCAACTTTACCTTCTTTTTCAGTCAAAATCGGAACGTTATAAGGATCCCATTGAACGAGTGTGTCACCCTTCTTGGCTTTTGCACCGTCAGCAATGGAAATTTTGGCGCCAATGACAATGTCATGATGTTCAAGTTCACGACCGTCTTCACCATGCAACGTAATGAAACCATTCTTGTTCAAGGCAACAAAACCACCTTCAGTGGATTCAACAACCCGAAGTTCCTGGTAACGAATCACACCATCGTTTTTCATCTTAACGATAGGCTGTTTGAAAATCTTGGTCGCCGTACCACCGATGTGGAAAGTACGCATGGTCAACTGTGTTCCTGGTTCACCAATGGATTGTGCCGCAATAATACCGACGGCCTCACCAAGTTTAACCAATTGGCCCGTTGCCAAATTACGTCCGTAACAGAGACAACAAACGCCATCGCGACTTTCACAGGTTAACACCGAACGAATCTTCAAACGCTCAGTACCAATTTTTTCGATGGACGCAGCACCTACTTCGTCAACAACGTCATTCGCCTTTACAATAGCCTTGCGACTGATCGGATCCATGACTTCATCACAGGTCACCCGACCCACAATGCGTGTTGTGAGTGAAACAATTTCTTCGTCACCTTCGTAAATTGGAGAAACCCAGATTCCATTAACCGTACCGCAATCGTGCATCTGGATAATGACATCCTGAGATACGTCGACTAACTTACGTGTCATATAACCCGAATCCGCAGTCTTAAGGGCTGTATCAGCAAGACCCTTACGAGCACCGTGAGTCGAAATGAAATACTCAAGTACGCTCAAGCCTTCACGGAAGTTGGAAAGAATCGGCTGTTCAATGATGTCGCCAGAAGGCTTAGCCATCAAACCGCGGATACCCGCAAGCTGAGTGACCTGACCCTTATTACCACGGGCGCCGGAATCAACCATCATGTAAACGGGATTCAATTCGCTCGATCCGTTATTATGCTCCAAGGTACGGAACATAACATTAGAAATCTGGTCACGGCAATGAGTCCAGACGTCAATAATCTTGTTATAACGTTCGCCGTCAGTGATCACACCGTTACGGTATTGTTTTTCAACTTCAGTGATTTCCTTCTGAGCTTTTTCAATTTCAATCTTCTTTTCAACTGGAATAATCATGTCATCGATACCGATGGACACACCAGCCTTGGTTGCCTCTTCAAACCCAAGTGTCTTAAGTCTATCAAGCACTTCCACGGTTTGCGCTTGGCCCACTTTTTGGTAGGTCTGGAAGATAACTTCAGACAAAAGTTTCTTGGGCACGGGCTTATTGATAAACCCGACTTCCAATGGCCAAATCGTGTTAAACAGAACACGACCCACAGTGGTTTCGATCACTTTCTTCGTTTTATCACCGAAGACGGTATCTTTTCCATAAGAAGGATTTTTAATGACAATCCAGTCGTGAGTCTTGACCGACTTTTCAAGCTGAGCAAAAAGCACTTCGTCCGCGTCTGCAAACAAAGGTAATTTCCCGGCTTTCTGAGCATCGGCTTTGGAAAGTTTAGGATTCTGCGTCAGGTAATAACACCCGAGCGGAATGTCCTGCGAAGGAGTCATAATGGGCTTACCATTCGAAGGCGAGAAGATGTTCTGAGTGGACATCATGAGCAAACGCGCTTCGAGCTGTGCTTCTACTGAAAGAGGCACGTGCACAGCCATCTGGTCACCATCAAAGTCGGCGTTGTACGCCGTACACACAAGAGGATGAATCCGGATCGCTTCCCCTTCAATCAATACAGGCTCAAAAGCCTGGATGGATAACCGGTGCAATGTTGGAGCACGATTCAGAAGAACAGGATGACCTTTCGTCACCTCATCAAGAATATCCCAAACCTCAGGAGCCTGACGTTCAATCATTTTCTTGGCACTGCGAACGGTGTGTACCAGTGACAGCTCTTTCAGACGTCGAATAATAAATGGCTCAAATAATACCAACGCCATCTTTTTTGGAAGACCACATTGGTTAAGCTTGAGTTCAGGCCCGATCACAATGACCGAACGCCCAGAGTAATCCACGCGTTTCCCGAGCAAATTCTGACGAAAACGTCCGCCCTTGCCCTTAAGCATGTCGGAAAGTGATTTCAGAGGACGATTGCCAGTGCCAGTGACAGCACGACCATGTCGCCCGTTATCCATCAAAGCGTCGACAGCTTCTTGAAGCATACGCTTTTCATTACGGATAATGACGTCAGGTGTTTTTAATTGGAGCAAATTGCGCAAACGATTGTTCCGGTTAATCACACGACGGTAAAGGTCGTTGAGATCAGAAGTGGCAAAACGTCCACCTTCAAGAGGCACAAGTGGGCGAAGGTCAGGTGGGATCACTGGAAGCACTTCAAGAATCATCCATTCAGGACGGCTCTTGGACCCTGCAAAACCCATAACAATCTTCAAACGCTTAGCGATCTTTTTACGGACCTGTTTGCTTTTCGTGGCTGTCAAAGCTTGTTCGAGTTCTTTGACGAGCTCGTTTAAATCCAAACCTGATAACACTTCACGAATCGCTTCGGCACCCATTTTGGCGACGAAACCTTCGCCGTATTGGTCTACCGCTTCTCGGTAAGCCATTTCGCTCAAAAGATCCTTTTTCTTTAATCCTGTTTTACCTGGATCGATAACAAGGTAATCCTCGTAATAAATAACACGTTCCAACAAACGGGCGCTCATATCCATCATGAGACCAATCTTGCTGGGCATACATTTGAAAAACCAAATGTGTGACACAGGAACAGCCAATTCAATATGACCCATGCGCTCGCGACGAACCCGCGAAAGGGTGACTTCAACACCGCATCGATCGCAAACAACACCCTTATACTTGATACGCTTGTACTTACCACAAGCACATTCCCAATCCTTCGTCGGACCAAAAATCCGTTCGCAGAATAAACCGCCCTTTTCAGGACGGAACGTCCGGTAGTTGATGGTTTCAGGGTTTTTAACTTCGCCCCTGGACCATGACCGAATCACGTCAGGAGACGCAATGGTAATAGACACTTGGTCAAAAGCCTCTTTAGGCTCTTGGGAAAAGATGTCTTGTGTCGAGTTCGGCGGCGTGGCGAGTTCAAGTGGTGTTTCGTTGATCATATGGCTGTATTTTTCTCTCGAAATTCTAATTCAATTAAATAACCGGTATTAGAGGGCGACCACCTGGTTCGACCTGTCGTCTCGGGTGGCACGGACATCGAGGCAGAGCCCCTGCATTTCCTTCACAAGTACGTTAAAGGATTCAGGAGTTCCCGCTTCAAGGGCGCTATCACCTTTGACAATTGATTCGTAAATGCGCGTACGCCCTTGCGAATCGTCCGATTTAACGGTGAGCAGTTCTTGGAGAGTATAAGCAGCGCCGTAAGCCTGCATTGCCCATACTTCCATTTCCCCGAAACGTTGTCCACCGTACTGAGCTTTACCACCCAGCGGTTGTTGAGTGACCAACGAATATGGACCCACCGCACGAGCGTGAATCTTATCCGCAACAAGGTGACCCAATTTCAACATATAAATGTATCCGACAACAATACGTTGGTCGAAACGCTCTCCTGACCGGCCATCAAAGAGGTAAGATTTACCGTCTTCAGAAAGGCCTGCCTCTTTGAGGTAAGCTCGGATTTGTTTTTCCGAAATCCCGTCAAACACAGGCGTTGCGACACGGAAACCCAGCACCTTAGCTGCAATACCCAAGTGTGTTTCCAAGACCTGTCCTACGTTCATACGACTTGGAACGCCCAGAGGATTGAGCACGATTTCTACAGGTGTACCGTCCGGTAGAAATGGCATATCTTCCTCAGGAACAATCTTGGCAATAACGCCCTTATTCCCGTGGCGACCCGCCATTTTATCACCTACAGAAAGCTTACGCTTACTGGCGACATACACACGCACCTGCTTGATAATCCCTGGATCTACATCGTCACCACTTTCGATGGTGTCAAGAAGACGATCTTTTTCCATTTCCAGATCTTGAAACTTGCCTTCGAAACTTGAAATAATTTCGCGAATCTTGATACGGATCGGGCTTGGATCAATTTCAACATGATCATAAACTGAAGCCAACTTACGAAGTAGTGTCTTTGTGATTTTGCGGTTAGCGGGAATAATGATTTCACCGGTTTCAGCATTCACAACATCCAACGGAATCTTTTCGCCCAACAGGATATTTGACAACGATTCAGTCAGTTCTTCAAGAAGCGTATTCTTTTTCTTCGTATAATCGTCTTCGATTTCTTTACGACGACGCTTGGCTTCTGTTTCAGTAAGCTTCACGCGTTCTACGGTTTTACCGGAAGTCACTTTCGTGCCCATCACAATACCGTAGACACCCGAAGGAACCGTCAAAGAACTGTCCTTAACGTCTGCTGCCTTTTCACCAAAGATAGCGCGCAAAAGGCGTTCCTCGGGAGAAAGTTCTGTTTCACTCTTCGGAGTAATTTTACCGACCAAAATATCGCCTGGTTTAACTTCAGCACCTACACGCACAACCCCATCATGGCCGAGGTTTCTGAGGGCTTCTTCGCCGACATTTGGAATGTCTCGAGTAATTTCTTCAGGTCCCAGCTTTGTATCACGGGCGCCGATTTCAAATTCCTCAATATGAATGGAAGTGTAAACGTCCTCCTTGACCATCTTTTCAGAAATCAGGATAGCATCTTCGAAGTTGTATCCATTCCAAGGCATGAACGCGACAAGGACATTACGACCCAAGGCTAGTTCGCCACCTTCGGTACAAGGACCGTCAGCAATAACTTGCCCTTTCTTCACGTGTTCACCACGTTTCACCAGTGGTTTCTGGTTAATACAAGTCGCATTGTTTGAACGCATAAACTTACGCAGTTCATAAACCCAAACACCCTTATCGGGATCAGTCTTAATCTTCTTTTTGCTATCAGGAACTTTACCGTCTTCAGTAATAATGATTTCTGTTCCTGTTACAGAGGCCACCTTGCCTGAGTGCTCCGCCACAAGGACGACTTTGGAATCGCGTGCTACACGTTCTTCCATACCCGTACCCACAATAGGCGCTTCAGTTTTCACTAATGGAACACCCTGACGTTGCATGTTCGAACCCATGAGCGCACGGTTAGCATCGTCATGCTCTAAGAAAGGAATCAAACCAGCAGCCACAGAGACAAGCTGACGTGGAGAAACATCCATGTAATCAACCTTAACAGGCTCCACTTCCATGAAATCGCCCTTATACCGGACGGAAACACGGGGGTTAATGTAAGCACCCTGTTCGTTGATGGGAGCATTCGCTTGCGCAATGACGTAATTTTCCGCTTTATCAGCGGTCAAATAATCCACTTGCGTAGTGACTTTGCCCTTAACCACCTTGCGATAGGGAGATTCCAAGAAACCGAATTCGTTAACGCGAGCAAAAGTGCTCAGCGAAGAAATTAGACCAATGTTTGGACCTTCCGGTGTTTCAATCGGACAAATCAAACCATAGTGAGAAGAATGCACGTCGCGCACTTCGAACCCGGCACGGTCACGAGACAACCCGCCTGGTCCAAGAGCCGATAACCGGCGCTTATGAGTCAGTTCAGCAAGTGGATTCGTTTGATCCATGAATTGAGACAACTGACTGCGCCCGAAGAAGTCGCGGATCACCGCACTTAAGGCTTTCGGATTAATAAGCTTCTGTGGTGTCATCCCTTCGGTGTTCACATCAAACAACGTCATGCGTTCTTTAACCAAACGTTCCGTGCGAGCCAGACCGACTCGGCATTGATTAGCCAAAAGTTCCCCCACCGTACGAACACGACGACTGCCAAGGTGATCAATATCATCGATGGTACCGTCAACACCCGCGCGGAGTTTTAACAAATATTTTGTAGCAGTGACAAAATCGTCGTTTTCCAGCACGCGCTGTTCAACATCGACATTCATCGTAAGCTTTTGATTCATTTTGTAACGACCCACACGACCTAGGTCATAACGGCGAGGATCAAAAAATAACCGTTTGATCAAAGCTTTTGCGTTGGCGACGGTGGGAGGATCTCCTGGACGGAGACGACGATAGATATCCTTCAACGCCTCTTCTTCGTTGCGCGTTGGATCTTTCTTCAGAGATTTGATGACCGTGTCGTCATCCTTGACGTCAACGACCTTAACGGTCGTTACACCCGTTGCGAGAATGGACCTAACAACGTTCTGTGAAAGATTAACGAAAGCTTGGGCGACAGAAAGTTCGCCGTCTTTTACGTCATGAACAAGAACCTTCGTTGAAATCTCATCGTCAGAAAGTTTTTCTGAAAGTTTAAAGTTTTCAATTGTATAAAACAACTTAAGGATTTCTTCATCTGTGCTAAACCCAAGGGCGCGCAGGAAAGTCGTTGCCAAAAACTTACGACGACGACGACGGCGATCCAAATAAATGTAAAGCAAATCGCTCGTATCAAATTGAACTTCTAACCACGAACCACGGTCAGGAATGATGCGGAATCCGTATAATGTTTTGCCGTTAAGATGAACATTCGATTCAAAACAAATACCAGGAGAACGATGCAACTGACTGACGACAACACGTTCTGCACCGTTAATAACAAAAGTACCGCGGTTAGTCATGAGCGGCAATTCGCCCATATAAACTGTTTCTTCCTTAGAACCCTTATCATCACGCAAACGGAAAGTGACGTGCAATGAAGCGGAAAAAGTAATGGCTTCGCGGATCGAATCAAGATCCGTGATCTTAGGTTCACCAATCTCATAACCCACGTACTCGAGAGCACATTTCTCGTCGTAACTCGTTATCGGAAACACTTCGGTAAAGACAGCTTGTAATCCAATATTCTTCCTTTTAGCAGATGTAAACTCCCTCTGCAGAAAGTCCGCATAAGAACGGAGTTGGATTTCGATCAAGTTTGGAACTTCAATAACGTCCCGGAGTTTTCCGAAGTATTTGCGCTCTACAGTCATGTTCATGTCAGCTTTAAAAGTTTGGCAACAGCGGCCCGGTTTACGGGTCCTTATCTGTCACTCTCTGGGTCCGATTTTATGTCATTCCTTTTTTATGAAGGAAAAACAAAAGCCAAACTCCCACAGGAATCGGTTAACCTGTGGGAACCGGCGAAAATGCAAAAGATTACTGGATCTCAACTTTGGCGCCAGCTGCTTCGACTTTTTTCTTGATGTCTTCAGCTTCTTCCTTAGTGACACCTTCTTTGATGGGCTTAGGAGCAGCTTCAACGAGGTCTTTAGCTTCTTTGAGGCCGAGGCTGGTGACAGCACGGACTTCTTTAATGACGCCAATTTTGTTCGCGCCTGTTTCCTTGAGGATAACATTAAAAGAGGTCTTCTCTTCAGCAACAGGAGCAGCAGCTCCACCTGCACCAGCAGCTGCAACAGCGGCAACGGGAGCAGCGGCGGAAACGCCCCACTTGTCTTCAAGTTTCTTTACAAGTTCTGCAGTCTCAAGAACGGTCAAACCGCTCAACTGCTCAACGATAACACTTAAATCTGCCATATATATCTTTCTTTGAAGTGTCGTAGTCAACTGCACCCGCAGTTAAATTAACTCCAGTGGGCACCAGAGCTACGATTTACTTTTTATGTTTATGCCCTATTTTCTACGGTTACCCGTAAAATTTATTAAATTATTCCGCACCTTGCTGTTTTTCAGAGTGCGCTTTGATGACTTGCGCGATCTGGGTAGCCGGTGTGTTAAGCAAACGAACCAACTGCGTCGACGGAGCCAGAAGCAATCCAAGGAACTTGGACTGTAACACTTCGCGCGACGGAAGATCAGCGATGGCCTTAATCTGAGCTGCGTCAAGAAGCACATGATCAAGGATCCCAAGCTTAATTTTTGGTTTTTCGAATTCTGAAGCAAAAGTCTTCAAAATCTTAGCTGCAGCAGATATGTCTTTAGCACCCGTTACGATGGCCATTTGACCAGCAACAGCTTCTTTCATATCCGGCAATCCAAGCTCACGCGCCGCAATTGTCAGCGCGCTATTCTTAATCACCTTATACTCAGCTTGCACACCACGCAACCGCTTGCGCAATTCGTTAAATTGATCCACTTTTAATCCCTGATATTCAGTGACAATCAGGTATGGAGAAGCGTTTAAACGCGTCTTCAATGTTTCCACAATAATAGCTTTTTCTGCTCTCATAGGTTCACTTTCTCCAATTAAGCTTTTGCAAAAGTTGACACATCAAGCTTGACCGATGGACTCATCGTCGTACTCAACACACCGGTTTGAATAAACACACCCTTTGCCGAAGCAGGGCGCGCCTTGACAATCGCGTCAAGGATCGCATTGATGTTTTGGGTCAACGCCTCATCATCAAATGCAATCTTTCCAGCAGGAACATGCAAATTCCCTGCCTTATCGATTTTAAATTCAACACGACCAGCTTTCACTTCTTTAACAGCCTTGGCAGTGTCCTCAGTAATGGTTCCAGTTTTTGGATTTGGCATCAAACCACGTGGTCCAAGAACCTTACCCAATTTCCGGACTTCGACCATCGCTTCTGGAGTCGCCACAGCAACGTCAAAATCTTGAAAACCTTCGTTACATTTTTTGATAAGATCTTCGAACCCTACGAATTCAGCACCTGCAGCCGTAGCGGCATCTGCAGCAGCTCCACGGGCGAACACAAGCACACGCACGTTCTTTCCGCTTCCATTAGGAAGTGCGGCCGTGCCACGGACCATTTGGTCTGATTGTTTAGGGTCGACGCCTAGTTTGAGCGCGAGATCAACCGTTTCATTAAACTTTACACGGCTCATCTTTTTGAGAACTGCCACCGCGTCTTGGAGACGGTAGATTTTATTAATATCTACCGCTTTGACGGCTTCTTTATACCGTTTACTTCTTTTAGTTGCCATTTTTATATTTCCTTAGTGGTGCTTTCCCAGATCACCAGACCTTGGGAGGTTTCGGACTGGAATTTAACCAGCCCTACCACGGGGTTGTTTTTGTAAAATTAATCGACGATTTCAATACCCGCACTGCGAGCTGTGCCAGCGATAACTCTCATGGCAGCTTCATCGCTATTCACCATCAAGTCTTTGCGTTTGATATTGATAATATCCATCACTTGTTTTTTCGTGACTTTGCCAACCTTAACCTTGTTAGGTTCTTTGGAGGCCGTAGCCACACCAGCAGCTTTTTTTAAGAGCACAGCCGCAGGAGGAGACTTTGTGATGAATGAAAACGATTTATCTTTATAAACCGTAATAACGACAGGAAGAATATCTCCTGCCTGTTTTTGTGTTTCAGCATTAAATTGTTTGCAGAAAGCCATGATATTGACGCCCTGTTGACCAAGTGCCGGGCCCACGGGAGGTGCTGGGTTCGCTTGACCCGCCGGAATCTGCAACCGTACCATTCCTACTATTTCTTTTGCCATAAATTTTCTCTTTCTTTCTAATCTCTAAAGTATTGAAGTTTGATTTAAATCAAACCTCGCGCTCAACCTGCCAATATTCCAATTCTACCGGAGTATTCCGGCCAAATATCGACACAGATACTTTTAATTTTCCCTTTTCGACGTCAACTTCTTCCACGACCCCACTGAAGTTCAGGAAAGGTCCATCGTTGATTTTAACTTTATCAGTGACTGCGTAATCAAACTTAGGTTTAACCTTATCTTCTCTTTCAGAAATTTGAGCCAACAAGTTATCGACTTCAGACTTCTTTAATGGAGTCGGACGATCCCCGCCCACAAATCCGATAACACCCGGAGTTTCGCGGATAAAGTACCACGATTTTCCAATGAGCTGGTTCTTATCGTCATATAAATGCAAATTCACAAATAAATACCCCGGAAAAAGCTTGCGGGTTACTTCTGTTTTTTTGCCTTTTTTGACTTCCGACACACGTTCTGTCGGCACAAGAACCTGTTTGACCATTTCAGACATTTCTTCTGCTTTGATCCGACGCTCGATATGAGCACACACTTTATTTTCCTGACCGGAAAGTAAATGCACGCTAAACCATTGCGCCTCACCCAATACTTCTTTGCCTTCAGTCACAGGTTCGTTCACTGTTTTTGTCCATTCATATTTTCACTTTATCAATCATCCAGCTTATCCAACCATGGAATACAAAATCCACGGCAACAATAACTAGAGAAACTATTAAACCCGCCACAATAATGACCGTAGTGGAGTTAATCAGGCTTTGATACTTAGCCATCCCCTTTTCCTTGGGATCAACCGGCCAATTACATTTTCCAAGTTCAATTTTCACTTCAATCAGGAAATTTTTAATCTGAGTGCCATGCCGCACCCAAAGGTACAAAAACAACCCCAGCAACACCACCCAAACCCCTGTTCGGATAGGATGTTCCTTGATGTAAATCATCATACCTTCCATCAATTCAAAAAACACTTTTTAACTTCCTTTCAAGTGGCACGCCAGGAGGGACTTGAACCCCCAACAAACGGTTTTGGAGACCGCTACTCTACCAATTGAGCTACTGGCGTTCAAATTTCTCGTTGGCCTAGAGAACGAAAAACGCGGAAGCCCTTTTGGCCCCCACGTTGTCCGTCTGAATAAAACCTAAGCTGTTACAATTTCAGATACACGACCAGAACCTACTGTACGACCACCCTCACGGATAGCAAAACGAAGAGTCTTCTCAATCGCGATCGGCGTAATTAATTCGACTTCAATCGAAATATTGTCGCCTGGCATAACCATTTCAACTGCAGCAGGAAGAGTAATGATCCCTGTTACGTCAGTTGTACGGAAATAAAACTGAGGACGATATCCCTTGAAGAAAGGAGTATGGCGTCCGCCTTCTTCCTTAGTCAAGATGTACACTTCGGCTTTAAACTTTGTATAACCCTTGATCGAACCTGGCTTGGCTAAAACTTGACCGCGCTCAATGTCGTTCTTTTCAACACCGCGAAGCAGCACTCCGCAATTGTCGCCCGCACGACCTTCGTCGAGAAGCTTACGAAACATTTCAATATCGGTTACTGTCGTCTTAACCGTGTCTTTAACACCCACGATTTCAACTTCTTCGCCCTTTTTGACGATACCACGCTCAATACGACCGGTCACAACTGTACCACGACCAGAGATCGAGAATACGTCTTCAACAGGCATAAGAAATGGCTTATCAATTTCACGTGTGGGCTCAGGGATGTAACTATCGATCGCATCCATCAACTCAACAATACACTTCGTATCAGCATGAGTTGGATCGCCAGCAGCTAACGCCTTCGTCGCGGAACCACGGATGATTGGAATTTTGTCCCCAGGAAAGTCGTACGAGGAAAGCAATTCGCGCACTTCCATCTCCACAAGCTCAAGAAGCTCGGGATCATCAACCATGTCAACTTTGTTCAAAAACACAACCATGGCAGGAACACCCACCTGGCGAGCAAGAAGAATATGCTCTTTAGTTTGTGGCATCGGACCGTCAGCAGCTGAAACGACAAGAATCGCTCCGTCCATCTGAGCAGCACCAGTAATCATGTTTTTGACGTAATCAGCATGTCCCGGACAATCAACGTGAGCGTAGTGACGCTTATCAGTCTGATACTCTTGATGCGAAGTGTTGATCGTGATACCACGTTCTTTTTCTTCAGGTGCGCTGTCGATCTGAGCATATGACCGAGCTTCGGCGAACCCTTTTTTGGCAAGAACCGTACAAATGGCAGCCGTCAATGTGGTTTTGCCGTGATCGACGTGACCGATTGTTCCCACGTTAACGTGAGGTTTATTTCTATTGAACGCTTCCTTTGCCATTGCTAACTCCTTCTAAGTTTTTGTTTATTTCGGGTTGAAAATTTTATCTTTTAATACACTGGAGCCCATGACCGGGTTTGAACCGGTGACCTCGTCCTTACCAAGGACGTGCTCTACCACCTGAGCTACATGGGCTTTTTAAATTGCAAGGCTCACATCCCTTTTTCCATAATGGAATAAGATTTGCTAACCCCCGCTTCAAACGTAAAAAAGCCCATTGTTAAAACTCCGATTTAATAAGAATTTTAACTTGGGAGGCTCAATTGGATCAAAACAGGAACAAAAACCTAGTGAGACACAGAGAATTGTCAACAGGTTTTTAGATAAATTTATAAAAATTTCTCCCTGATGCCCAAAGACTTACAGATTTAATGCAAAATAATAAAGGCCGGAATTTCTATTTAGACAAAACTTTCCTTTAACGCCGCTTCCTTAAAATTTGATATCGCACGCGAGAGTCCAACCTCTTCCCTTATAAGCCGTGGGGCCCGCGACACGTCCATGACAATGTCGATGCATGTGTCCAAATGTGGTCCCACGAGAGTCCCAATAGATACTTGACAATAAAAACCATGATTCGGCCCTACTAAAATTCACGCCGAAATATAAATTTCAGGGTATTGACTCATGAGCATGACAGCCATTTCCCAACCGACCTTCTTTTGAGTGGAATTGAATACAAAAGCATAATTCGTAAACATATAAATAATTTTGATTTTGGAAAAAAGTTAATAGGATGAGATTAACCGCATATTCATTGACGAGATTCGGTTTGTGCCACCCAAGTATTCACGATATGTCGCTGTTATTTAATCTTTTTAGGAGATTCAAACACCACGTATTCTGTTGGCGTAACTTTTTCGTGCTCGACCGATTTATCCATCAGCGTGACCTTACTTTTTTCAGCCACTTCGAAGACCTCCATCGTTCCCTCTTTATGCAGAATGGCTTGGCTATTTTCTGAAGTTTTAATGATATATCCCTCTGGCAGGAACTGACCAAGGCATACTTTAATGACTCTATGATCAATCGGCGACTGAGCCGTTATTTTACCTTCGCAAGCTACAACCTTAAACATTTGGCCATTTGCAGACTGAACACCGCACCACAAAATACCGACTAAAAGAACTCGTAATATTTTCATTTTTAACTTTATTGCGAAACTATATTATATGTATAGTCGTTATGGTGATTATAACAGATATGGTAATTTTGTCAAAAAAATTTTGGCGATTGTATTTAACGTAACATTAATAATTTATAGTAATTATGCTAATTATCAATAAAAAGGTTGATCCTTTGATTTTGACTTAACATCGTATGTGGGGTATCACCCTCCACATCTATGTCTAAACAAACGGCAACTCCTCCAGAAAAACAACAAAACACGACCATTCGCCTCGGCGATGTGGTTAATAAATACCTCGAAGCTTTCCAACGCGCTTTCGATCATCTCTGCTTTGCCCTTCCGGGGTTCCGCACAATGAGTGAACAACAATATGATGAATTCGCGCGCTCCGTCGGCGTGATGCCCATGGGTCCTCAGCGTATGAGCTTCGATAAGGCAAAAGAAGGAACAGAAAAATATTTCCTCAACAACAGCTTGCGTGATCTCATTTCCCTTGTTGTTCTTTTCCTCGAAGACTCCCGTACCATTTCTGCTCTCATTGAATACAAAGCTTCAGGCAAAAATTCAGATGCCGAGGTCCAGAGGATCATGCGTGAAGACCGCGTTCAATTCCTCAATTTAAGCCTTCACGACAAACTTAAATCTCTCAAGGAAAAGTACGAGCTGACTTCTGAACTTGAAAATAACGTCCTCGACCTTCTCGCTGTCGTCAACTGCCTGAGCCAACGTCAAGGCGTCGTGGGTGAACAAGACTTAAATCGCAACGATAAAATGTGCGTCAAAATCAGAACCTTGCGCATGATTCAACAACCGCTTCAGGCCGCGAGTTCCCCAGGAACAATGCCCAACATGCAAATCTCAACGCAAATGGCTGACTCTGAAAAAACCTTTGCCGTAGGCGAAAAAATCGAGTTCTCCAAACAAGAACACATCAGCACGATTATCAGCATGTCCATTTTCGTGACGACTTTTGCACAGTCCATTCAAACCTTCGCCAAGAAAAAAGGCGTCGCTGAATAACTCATTGTAACTTCCTTTGAGGCCGGCTGGGAAACCATCCGGCCTTTTTTATTGTGCATCGGACTCCTAAATAGAGGAGCTCCGCCCGAGCCGATACAATAAGGCCTTGCTGTGATGGGTTGCCCTTATAAAAACAAAAAACCGCTCGAGTTGAGCGGTTTTTTAAAAGTGGTTGCGGGGGTGGGATTTGAACCCACGGCCTTCAGGTTATGAGCCTGACGAGCTACCTGGCTGCTCCACCCCGCGATAAAGGATCTACAAGAAACATGATTTTTTGAATTTGCGCAAATCATTTCGCAATTATCTTTCAATATAGTTCACAATCTTCTCATCACTCACATGTGGAAACCGCAGAAAATAGTGATTCGATAGTTTTTCATTTCATGGGATGGAATGTTCCCTTTTAAGCGAATATCCGTGAACTGGCCGCCAACAAAATAATTTGATCGTGAGTTATTAAAGTGGTACTTTTTCCTATGGTATGGCAGTGAATACATGTTTTATATTTCCTCAACATTTGCGACGCGTTCGCTGAGGCTCTAAAAAAACGTCTGCCCCCACCTCGCTGATTTTCAAACAATCAGTTGCACGGTCGTCCATTTCGCCTTAATACATACCGTTTCTTATTATGTCCGCCGAATTGACCCGAAATTTTTGTATTGTCGCCCACATTGACCACGGAAAGACAACTTTGTCTGATCGTCTCCTTCATAAAACTGGAACGATCCAAACCCGCGACATGCAAGAGCAACTTCTTGATTCCATGGACCTTGAAAGGGAGCGCGGCATAACAATCAAAGCTCACCCTGTCACCATGAAGTACAAGGCAAAGGACGGAAAAGAGTATCGGTTAAATTTGATCGACACCCCGGGGCATGTTGATTTTTCGTATGAAGTTTCCAGAAGCCTTGCGGCGTGTGAAGGAGTCTTACTTCTCGCTGATGCCGCGCAAGGGGTCGAAGCTCAAACAGTGGCCAACGCTCACTTGGCAATGAAACAGAAGCTTAAGATCATTCTGGTCATTAATAAAATAGACCTGCCAAATGCCAACATTCCCGCAGTCAAAGCGCAGATCGAAGATATTTTAGCTATTCCTGCTGAGGACGCCCTTCTGGCAAGTGCCAAGAATGGAATCGGCGTTGACGAGATTCTTGAAGCGGTGATTCGTGATATACCCCCACCCCAAGATGCAGAACGCTTGGACCTGCGAGCCCTTGTGTTTGATTCGGTATTTGACTCTTACCGCGGCGGTGTCGTTTACGTGCGCGTTTTTTCGGGGCACATAAAGCCGGGCATGATGATTCAGCTCATGGCCGAGGAAAGGAAATACGAAGTTAAAGAAGTAGGCCTTTTTAATCCAAAAATGATTAAGACAGACATACTTCGCGCGGGTGATGTGGGGTACGTCATTCCCAACATCAAAACCGCTAAAGAAATTTTGATTGGGGACACCATTACCGACGCCATACGTCCGACGACCGATCCCCTGCCCGGGTTTCAGGTCATTCATCCTATGGTCTTTAGCGGGATATACCCGATCAACACTGCGGAGTTCGAGCATTTAAAGGCCTCTCTCGAAAAACTTTCCCTTAATGACGCCTCATTCGCTTTCCAAACCGAAAGCTCCATCGCTCTAGGCTTTGGGTTTCGATGTGGTTTTCTAGGTCTCCTTCACATGGAAGTCATCATGGAACGATTACGCCGAGAATATAATCTCGATATCATCGCGACTTATCCGAGCGTTATTTACAAGGTCGTCAAAACGAACTTCGAAGTGATGAATATCGATAATCCGGCTTTTCTACCAGATCCCTCCACGATCGAAGAAATTCAGGAACCCTATGTCAGAGTGTTCCTTATGTGCCCAAATGATTACATTGGCGACATGATGAAACTCATCATGGAAAAGCGCGGTGAAGTTAAACAAACCGATTCACTGGATCAGCGTCGCGTGATGCTCACATGCGAAATTCCGCTGAACGAAATCGTTGTGGATTTCAACGATAAAATCAAAAGTATCACGCGCGGATACGGTTCAATGGATTACGAGCACATCGGGTACAAGACCGCGGACTTGGTGAAACTCGATATGTTGGTCAACGGCGACCCCATAGACGCTTTCTCGTGCATCGTTCATAGGGACAAGGCTCCCAACCGCGGACGCAATTTGGCTGCCAAATTAAAGGAAGTCATTCCTCCACAATTGTTCAAAGTGGCAATTCAAGCGGCCATCGGTGGAAAAATTGTGGCTCGCGAAGACGTGAAGTCGGTCGGGAAAAACGTCACCGCAAAGTGTTATGGAGGGGACATCTCCAGAAAACGCAAACTTCTTGAAAAGCAAAAAGAAGGGAAAAAGCGGATGAAACAAATCGGCAAGGTTAATATCCCTCAAGAAGCTTTCATCGAAGTTCTTAAAAGCGAATAGTGGCATGAGCGACCAACCCACAAAACAAAAAAAGGCACTAGGGCGTAGTGACCTAAAGGAGCTGATTAAGCGGGGCGAACGTATTTTAACCTATGAAGCGGACCGCCTTAAGCCTGCGGCCTCAGAAGCGTTAAAAGAAGAAATCGCAACCTCCAATGCCGCTCTTAAAACTAAGGATAAAGGGGTCATCTCCTCAAGAGCTTTGGCATTCGATGAATTCCTCAATAAAACGCATCCCCGCAAAAAGGATTACGGAATGCGCGATAACGTGGAGGTTTTTTTTGTAGCAATCGTTATCGCCATGGCGATCAGGACTTTTTTCCTACAACCATTTCAAATCCCCACGGGTTCCATGCAACCCACTTTATATGGTGACGTCCGGGATGACGCCCAAAACAGCGGGGCGCAAAGCGTCGACCTCCTCCCACCAGAAAAAATCCCGGGCTTCGCGGCTCGGTTATGGGAACGACTGTTCGCGGGCAGGAATTATGTTCTTATCAAATCAAAGACCGACGGGGCTTACGAGGGAGTCTCTCAACATAGCATTATCAATTTTGGTCCGTTAAACCTCCAGTATTGCATCATTGAGATTGGCGGAGAAAAACATTACTTCTGGAATTCGGAACGTCATTTGAAAATGCTTTTTTCGCCCAAAGAAAAATATAAAAAAGACGAAATTGTCACGAGCGGCGTTCTTAAAAAGGGCGATTTCGTGTTCGTCGATAAAGTCACCTACAACTTCAGACACCCCAAACGGGGCGATGTCTTTGTGTTCTTAACCCACGGTATCACGGATATTGAACACTCACAGTTGGCGCGAGGTCAAATGGGTGCTGATTTTTATATCAAACGCTTGGTCGGCCTAGAAAACGACAGGCTCCAAATCCGCCCCCCCTTCCTTCATGTCAATGGCGAAATCCTGAGTGCCAATGCAATGTTTGACCGGATCTATTCACTGAAAGACGGCTATAAGGGATACTCCAATAACGTCAACGCGGAGGGAGACCCTTCTATGAACAATCCTTCCGTCGAGTATGTTGTACCGGAAAAATCCTTTTTTGCTATGGGCGACAACTCCTTTCACAGTTGGGATTCACGCGGCTGGGGCGCTGTTCCGGAACAAAACGTCGTTGGAAAAGCTTTCGTCGTATTTTATCCTTTCAGCAAACGCCTTGGCCCGATTCACTAACATGCAAGCGGCGGTGATCAATACGGGGACGGAATTACTCCTCGGCAAGGTGGTTAATTCACACCTAGCTTTCTTGGGTCATCATTTATTTCCGCTTGGCATTCGTATTACTTGGCAAGCCACTGTCCCAGACGGCGAATCAATTTACACTGCGCTTGAATCGGTAATGGGGAAATATCCAATCGTGATCATTACAGGCGGACTTGGTCCGACAAGTGATGATGTGACTCGGGACATGATTGCAAAGGTCACGGGAAACCCTCTGAAACTCGATCCCGACGCTGAAAAATCATTGAGGGTTTGGTTCATGAAGCGATCCATCCCCATGGACCCATCCAACCTCGTTCAATCCTTAGTTCCCGAGGGAGGCCGAATCATTCCTAACCCCAACGGCACTGCCCCCGGGATTTATCTCCAGCATAAGGACACTCACTTTTTTCTACTCCCCGGGCCACCCCGCGAATTGTGTCCGATGTTTCAGGATGCCCTAAAACCGTTACTGTTAAAAATATTTCCGAATCTTGTAGAACCCCTGTCACGTAGTTTCCGGATGACGGGCATTGGCGAATCGGCGGCTGCATCAACAATTCAAAGTAATCTAAACCAGTTTCCTTCAGTCGAGGTCGGATACTGCATTAAACCTGGAGATTTGGAGATTCGATTATTATCGTCCGATTCCACGGCTCTGGAATCAGCTTCACAGGTTGTGGAAAGAAAACTCCGCTCTTTTATTTTTTCTGCCCAAGGAAAGAGCATGGAGCAAACGGTCGTCGATCTTTTGATAACCAGCGGTAAGACCTGTTCGATTGCGGAGTCCTGCACGGGTGGGCTTATTGGGCATCGCATAACCAATGTTCCCGGATCTTCAGCCGTTTTTAAGGGGGGCGTGATCGCTTATCATAATAGTGTGAAGTCCAACCATCTGGGTGTCCCTGACTCGACCCTCGAAAAAAAGGGAGCGGTCAGTGCTGAAACCGCCGTGGCAATGGCGGAAGGTGTGCGCACAAATTTAGACGCAGATTATGGGGTTGCAGTCACAGGCATCGCTGGCCCGGCGTCCGACGACACTCAAAAATCTGTGGGGCTCGTTTTTGTGGCTGTCGCTGGTTCTGGTAAAACAGTTGTTGAAGAAAAGAATTTTAAAACCGACCGCGAAACCTTCAAAATACTCGCATCCCAAGCCGCGCTTGATTTGCTGAGACGGACGCTAGGTTAAACCAAGCACACTCCTCAGACTGACGGACAACGCGGCTTGTTGTTGCTGATCCCAGCTTGGAGGAAGGCGGAATACGCCCTCATCATGATGACAAGCTATGCCTCTGTTTATTTCTAAAGGCCGCAGGCGTGGTTCCGGTGTGTACACGAAAAACACGGGAGAAATAGTGACGGTTGGGAAACCCCAGCGTTTCGGCTATCCCTTCCATCGATTGATTCGTAAAAGCCAACAACCGACACGCCTGACTGATTCTCGTTTTCCGAATGTACTGCGCAGGAGTGAAATCCAAGTGTTTCCGGAACAGCCTAATGAATCCCTCCACACTCAATCCCATCCTGCGGGCTAACTCCTGGTTCGTGAAAGGGAGGGCGGGGTTTTGTTGAATATGATCAATCACAGCGATCAACCGTGACGGTATCTGGTCTTGAGGCGTTAATTGAAAGCAGGAAAAGAACGTATGCAGAATTGCAAAACTCCGATGATAAATCACGCGCCTGTTTTCTGGTGAATCACCTTGAGCATAAAGATTGGCTAGATGATTAAAGCTTTGAGCGAAGGCGGCATCGGTTTTTACGACCACCGGTTCATGAAGACTAAACCGATAATCGGGCAGCACCGAAAAATGAAACCAGAAATGGGGAATTCCTTTAACTCCATGACAGTTGAAATTAAGTCCTGCAGGGATCCCAACCAGCGTCCCCGGCCCAAGCTTAAACACCTTCCCGTTCCATTCCACAGACCAGCCCGGTTTTGGATTAAAATAAACGCGCCATAAAGAGGCGTACACATCCTTAAAATCCCAAGGACAACCTTCCGGAAGATATCCGCACTCTTCCATCCGCAGAAACGGCACGCTTTTTTCCTCCATCCCACCGGTATGAATACCATAAGGCGTTCGATGCCCTTTCTCGCGTACCCTCATTAAATCGCCGTGAAACATACTCCCGATATAAAGGAAAAAAATAAATGCAGAATTAAAAAAAAAGACTTGAACACACGTTCTCGGGAGGGGGCTACTCCCGCCTGTCCCGCTCAATTCTACAGACCCTCCCCACCCCGAAAGCCATGGAAAACGAACAAATGGGCCTTCCTAGGCTAACCTATCTCTTGCAAGGACTTATTGACACACTGGGTCGGTTTGCTAATTTTCGACCCTCATTTTAACCCAATTCAACTAAGGAAACCATCATTCCCATGAGTAAAAAGATTACTAAATCGTCATCTGCCAAATCTGGCAAATTCCCCAAGGCGTCCGGTGCGAAAGCCTCCAAACTTGTCTATTCATTCGGTGGCGGCAAGGCCGATGGAGATGGTTCCCAGAAATCTCTTCTAGGTGGCAAGGGCGCAAACCTCGCTGAAATGACACGCATTGATCTTCCAGTGCCTCCAGGGTTTACGATTACAACAGACGTGTGCACCTATTATTACGACAATAAACGCACGTACCAAAAAGAACTTCAGGGTCAGATTGAAACAGCCGTCGCAAGGATGGAAAAGCTGCTGAACAAAGGGTTTGGCGACAAAAACAAACCTCTCCTTGTAGCCGTTCGTTCCGGGGCTCGCGATTCTATGCCCGGTATGATGGATACTATTTTGAACCTTGGGCTCAATGATGAAACTGTTGTCGCGCTCGCAAAATTGAGCAACAACGAACGTTTTGCTTACGATTGTTACCGTCGTTTTATTCAGATGTACGGAGACGTTGTTCTCGGCGTGCAAAAGGCTCAGGGCGAAGACCACGAACCGTTCGAAACTGTTATCGAAGAACTTAAGAGCGAACTTTTCCCTGGCGAAGAACATGTCGAAGACACGCGCTTGGATGCCAAAGGCCAAAAGGAACTGGTCAGACGTTTTAAAAAGTTGATCAAAGATCGCACTGGCAAAGAATTTCCGCACAACCCATGGGAACAACTAAAAGGCGCCGTCGGGGCGGTCTTTGGTTCATGGATGAATGATCGGGCCATGGTTTATCGTCGCAAGTACAATATCCCGCACGAATGGGGCACGGCGGTCAACATTCAGGCTATGGTGTTTGGTAATACGGGTGACAACTCCGGTTCGGGCGTTGCGTTTACTCGCGATCCTGCTTCTGGCGAAAAAGTTTTCTACGGCGAATTTCTTATCAATGCTCAAGGTGAAGACGTGGTCGCGGGTGTGCGCACCCCTGAGCCTGTTGCGAAACTTCAGGCGATTATGCCTGGACCTTTCAAGGCCCTTGATCGTGTTCGCGGTATTCTTGAAAAACATTTCAAAGATATGCAAGACTTCGAGTTCACTATCGAAGAAGGCAAGTTGTTCATGCTCCAAACCCGCAACGGAAAACGCACTGGCCTTGCTGCCATTCGTATTGCCGTAGAAATGGTGAAAGAGAAATTGATCGTTCCTGAGACAGCGGTAGAACGCGTTCCTGCGGATTCCCTCGCCCATGTCCTCGCGCCGATTTTTGACTTAAAAGCCATTAAAGATGGTTTATTCCTGACCAAAGGTCTGCCTGCGGGTCCTGGGGCGGCTTCAGGAAAAATTTACCTGAACGCTGATAGAGCTGAAGAAGCTGCGGCTAGGGGCGAAAAAGTCCTCCTCGTGCGTATCGAAACTTCACCTGAAGATTTACGCGGAATGATCGCTGCGGAAGGTATTCTTACCGCCCGCGGTGGGGTCAGTTCACACGCGGCACTTGTGGCCCGTCAAATGGGTAAGGTCTGTGTTTGCGGTGCGGGCGATCTTATCGTCAACTACGAACAAAAGACGGTCACGGTCAAAGGTAACACGTATAAAGAAGGAAAAGATTTCCTCTCGATTGACGGAACCAGCGGCGAAGTGTACGCGGGTCAGATCAAAACCGCTCCTTCAGAAGTGGTTCAAGTCCTCATCGCCAAAACTCTCGACGGGAAGAAAAGCTACACTTACCAGTGCTTCGATCAGTTAATGAAGTGGTCGGATAAATTCCGCCGCCTCCAAATCCGCGCTAATGCAGATCAGCCTGATCAAACACTCAACGCGATTGCTTTTGGTGGCCAAGGTATTGGTTTGTGCCGTACAGAACATATGTTCTTCGAAGGTGACCGTATCGACGCAGTGCGTGAAATGATTATCGCCGAAACAAAAGAAGATCGTGCGAAAGCCATTGCCAAATTGCTCCCCTTCCAAAAGGGCGACTTCATCGGATTGTTCAAAGCTCTCAAGGGCTTACCTGCAACCATTCGTTTCCTCGATCCTCCTTTGCATGAGTTCCTTCCACATGAAGAACATCAAATGCGCGATCTGGCCGAGTCCCTCGGGGTGAGTGCTGAAAAAGTTCACGCTCGTGTGTCTTCACTTCATGAGTCAAACCCGATGCTCGGTCATCGTGGTTGCCGCTTAGGGATCGTTTACCCTGAGCTCTCAGAAATGCAGGCTCGTGCTGTGTTTGAAGCTGCTGCTGAAGTTCAGAAAATGGGGATCAAAGTAAAACCTGAAATTATGATTCCCCTCGTTGGATTCCCAAAAGAACTCAAACTTCAATTGGAAATTGTGCATAGCGTCGCTAAAAAAGTAGCTGCAGAGAAAAAGGTTAAGTTTGATTACCTTGTGGGAACGATGATTGAAATTCCCCGCGCAGCTCTTGTCGCCGACGATATTGCGAAGGACGCCCAGTTCTTCAGCTTTGGCACAAACGACTTAACCCAGACAGCGCTCGGCATGAGTCGCGATGATTCCGGTTCGTTCCTGCCTTATTACCAAGAAGTCGAAATCGTGAAAAATAATCCATTCGCGAGCATTGACCAGCAGGGCGTCGGCAAGCTCATGAAGCTCGCCATAGAAGGCGGACGCGCCACACGCCCCGAAATCAAATTGGGCATTTGTGGTGAACACGGTGGCGATCCTTCGTCGATCAAATTCTGTCATGATATTGGTCTGACCTACGTGAGTTGCTCACCGTTCCGCGTCCCTGTAGCGCGCCTCGCAGCCGCCCAAGCCGCACTGGCAGAAAAAGCGGCCGCAAAAACTAAAAAGAAATAGACCCGCTCAACTCATTCAAGAGTTTAAATAACAAAACCCCGCGAAATCGCGGGGTTTTTTATTGCCATCATCCCATCTGATGACAGTCCTTAAGTTGTTTGATTCTAAAACGCCCTTCGTTCCCTTCCCCTCAATCTAGGGTCATCCATTCCCTCACCCCTTCGCGCCCTCGCGTGAAATCTTCCTTCTTCCTTCAACCCTTCCCCTCAGTGCCCAGCAATGACCGCAAGGAACAAGTAGAAAAACACCGGCGATACTAAATCTAGGAAGGCAAGCAGAACCGCGATGATTACGGCAGGCTGCCGAAGTGAGACGACGCCCGTCCACCTTAATCGAAATATTATAATGAATACGCCGAGACCAATTGCAGGCGAAATCCACAAACAGGCCTCATAAAAATCTTTGAACAACTGCGCCTTAGGCAGATGATAAACCATTGGAATGAGCAAGAACGGTGGCAACACCAACGCCGCTGCCGCAGCCACTATCAGACTAAATGAGGACGGTTTCATCATAAGCACCTGATTTCAGTCTTACGAATCTTGACCTGAACAGCGATACCCGCGGAGCGGAGGTTCACTCGCATCTTCACACCAAGCGCCGCAGCACGCGCACCCGCTCGCGACCCTCGCGTCCGGGAAAGGCCATGTCTGGCACGTAATCCTCCATGATTTCGTAGTTGTCCGCGAAGAGCGCCGTCAATGCTGCCTCACTGAAAGGAAACGGCGGCCCCTCCTCACCCGGGTCAAGTGCCGGGTTGATGAACCACACGCCAATCAGCAGTCCCCCGCGCCGTAGCGTCAGGTCAATGCCCCGTCGATAGTCGGTCCGCATTATTGGAGGCAACCCACTCATGCAGGTATGCTCCAGCACCACATCAAAGACGCCGCGCATCTCTGCCGGCGGATCAAACAAATCTCCCGTCACGAAATGCTCTGCAAACTGCGGATACAGCACACGCGCCTCTGCCACGCCAGTCGGCGCGATGTCCAGGCCCGTCGCATCCAACCCGTGCTCCATCGCCAACGCCACCTCATGCCCGCGGCCGCAGCCAGGCACCAGCACACGCCCGCGCACCACGTTCCGTTCCAAATACTGCTTCATCGCCGGCGCAGGCGCGCCCTTATCCCAATACACCTCGCCTCTTTGGTAATGCTCGTCCCAATTCATATCACTCATTCAATTATCCACCAGAGCGATGTCAATCCCAAGGTGTTCCATCTCCAGGGCAAACGCATTTAAATTCCTTTATTTTTGGGCTTTTGATGTTCATTTTTCAATTTTTTACGTGTCTGGAGAATAATCAATGAAGCGTATTGCTCTGAGAGCTTAATGTACTGACGGTACCCCTTGAGGGCTTTTTTGATTTCCGGGGCCTCATCTTTTGAGACATAGCGGGAAACATTCCGTCCGTTTTCCCAGTATTGGAGGTTGTAATAACGTCCCCGGATCAGGGAGAGGGTTCCTTTTTCCATTTCCTGAATCTGGAACATTTTATCCAGTAAAAAATTGCATTTTTTGAGTGACTTCATGCCCATAAGTATATATGTTTATATATACTATGTCAACACCTATTACTTCCCTCCTTGATCGCCTCCAATCTCTTCCTGATCCCAGGATCAATCGCAGAAAGCTCCATCCACTCCCGGAGGTTCTGCTTATTGGGTTAAGCTGCATGCTCTGTGGCGGGGAGAACTTTACTGATATGGAAGACTTTGCCCGCGCCAAAAAGGATTGGCTCAAAACGTTCCTTAAACTTCCCGGGGGTATCCCCTCCCATGACACCTTCAACCGTGTCTTTATGCTTGTGAAGTCGGAGCACTTTCTCGATCTATTGGTCCAGTGGACTCAAAGTGTCCGCCAGACTCTGGGTGCTGAAATCGTTTCAATTGACGGCAAGGCATTGCGCCGGGCCAAGCGACAGGGACAACCCGTGCCCTACATGGTTAACGCATGGGCCAAAGACAACGGGTTGGTTTTGGGGCAATACCGTGTGAATGATAAATCCAATGAAATAAAGGCTATTCCTCATCTCCTGCGGCAGTTGGAATTGGCGCAGTCAACGGGGACCGCAGTCAACGGGGACGGACAAACTATTTATCATTTAAGTGCCATTTTTAAAGTTTCTCGTATTTGAACGACCATACGGACTCGATGAGCGGAGGATAATAGTTTGTCCGTCCCTTAGAACTGTTTGCGGAAAAACGCAACAAAGGGCAGCATGCACTTTTGGTAATCAGGGATGGGCATATTTTTTTGTCTAGCGTTTTAAGCTCAGCGATCGACGCGGAGCGGAGATTTGATGCAGTCGTGGCGGGACAGGGGGGGCAGGAGGCCGTTGGATTAGGATTAGATTTCTAAATTGAAACGAGCGCTGCCCCGTCAATGGCGCATTCAGGATGAAACGGCCCTTGAGCGATCGTTATTAAGTTGTGCGCCCGGACATTCGGCACGGGGAAGATTGAATCAAATTTGGACGGAATTAGCCACAAAAAACCTGACGGCGGGAGAGAAGAGTTTTACCCACAGATTACGCAGATTTTTAAACACGCAGGCTCACGAAGGAAAGCCTGGGGTCTTTAATTGCCCACGTTATTGTCCGATAAAACTGCGCCCTGTCCCATCCAGAGAAAGGGGGGCAGATCAAAGACGACTCATGGCGAGGTCTAGGGCTGAGAAGAGCTCGGCCATGGACTCGTCGGTTTCGTCGCCCATGTTGGAGATACGGAAGGTGGTTCCTTTGATTTTTCCGTAGCCGCCGTCGATTAGGAATCCTGCCTCCTTTGCGAGCTTCTGCAGTTTGGCAACGTCGATGGTCCTGCCGCCCGGTTTTGCGCCGTTATTCACGCAGGTGAGGGTTATGGACTCAAACCCTTTTTCGGGGAAAAGGGTCAACCCGTGTTTGGAAACCCAATCGTGAGTGAGTTTGTTCAGGCGCGAATGACGGGCGTATCTATTTGCGAGGCCTTCGGCTAAAAACTCGTCAAGTTTGGAACGAAGCGCGAAGATGTGTGAAATGCTGGGGGTACTCGGGGTCATGCTTTGTTCAGCATTCTTCTGGAACTCAACAAAATCATTATAGTATCCCCTATCCTTAATTGAAGCCGCGCGTTCAAGAGCCGCTTTGCTCACCACAAACACGCTTAAACCCGGAGGCATGGCGAAGGCTTTTTGGGTGCCAGCCAACAGGACATCGATACCCAACGCATCAAAATTGAGTTCCATCGCTGTCATCGAACTCACCGCATCGACGATAAACATGACGTCCGGGTATTTTTTCTTCAGCTTAGCAATCTCATTGAGCGGGCTCATTGTGCCCGTGCTTGTTTCGTTATGAATCAAGGTCAACGAATCAAATTGACCCGTGGCCAATTTTTTATCGATGGCATCCGCACGAATAGGAGAACCCCAATCGACCTGCAACGCTTCGGCATCTTTCCCGCATTTTTTTGAGACATCCAACCATTTGTCTGAAAAAGCGCCGCACATGCAGTTAAGCACCTTTTTGGAGGTCAAATTTCTAATAGCCCCTTCCATCACTCCCCAAGCGCTCTCTGTGGCGAGGTAAACCAGTTGGCGAGTGGCGAGGAGCTGTTGCAGCTTAGGTTGCAGATCGGCGTACAAATCCTTAAAAGCCTGGCTGCGGTGCCCAATCATGGGTGAGCAAAATGCCTTAAAAGTTGCTTCGCTGACTTGAACGGGACCCGGTATAAATAGTTTTGGTTGTGCCATGACTCTCCTTATTTCGATGGAAAACCTTGCAAGCTATCGAAAAAGGACTTTGATTTCAATGATCAATGAAATTCTTTCTCATTCCTTTAATCCTCCTGACGCTCAAATTAAATTGTGGCGCCATTACGGCTGATGAAATTGTGCAACGCGCTGTCGAGGCTGATAAAAAAAATCAGGAACTAAGTGAAACCTATATTTACGAAGAAAAGATCGTAAGCCAGGTTCTTGATAAAAAAGGGAACATCAGCAAGTCCCGCGAAAAATCGGTTCTGGTAGCTGCCGAAACCGGAATCTCCTACGAGTTTATTCCCGGTGACGATGGCGACCGGCTTCTCATTGCAGGCACAACGGTCAAAACCGATGCCCTCACATCGAATGACATCAAAAAGTCAAAAGCCAAAAAATTAAAGAATCCTGTAAAGCTTTATACTGAATCCATGCAAATGCAGGATCTCGCCGCGAAGTACGATTTCGCTCTCGAAGGCGAAGAAACCGTCAATGGCGTGGCCACGTACCGTCTTGCCTTCAAACCAAAGACGCAAAAGACCAAAGCAAAATCAAAAGCCGATAAAGTGATGAACCATCTGATGGGCACGCTTTGGATTAGTAAATCCGACTACGCCATTGTGAGTTGCTCAGCATCGTTAGCGAAGGCTGTTAACATGGCTTGGTTTTTTGCAAGGATCCGGGATGTCGACCTTCATTACAATGCCCACCGGTTACCATCGGGAGTATGGATGCCGAAAGATTTGACCCTGTATTTCAACAGTCGCTCTCTCGTGTTTGGAAATTATCAAAAACAAACGGCGACCATGTCGGGGTTCAGGGTCCTCCAAAAGACCACCCCAAAAAGCACCAAAGCAAAAATGCTGTAGGCCTACTCCACAGTCTTATCCGCTGAACCCTGCGGATCTTCTTGCACATCCGACGTTGACTCGAGTTCGACCGAAGGATTCTCGATTTGGGGCGTGATTAGCGCTGGCGGGGAAGACTTTGAACCCGGGACCCTACCCCCGAGCATAGAAACCACCTCGCGCTGGACGGGGTCCATTTGCTCCAAGTTGAGTTCAGGATCGACGATTGTGAATGATTCGCCTGTCTTACTGTGCTCGTAAACGGTGATCTTTATACCCGCCTCATTGCGGAAGGAGTTGAGGGGTTTTAATATTTTTTTGCGCTCTAACATGGCCGCCAAGATGTATCTGGAATTGGTGTTACCCTCTTCATTCTTCTCAAGGAACTGGCGGAGCAACCCTTCAGCATCATCTTTTTTTAAGGTTTCAACAGGGGCCGCAGATGGTTTTTCGAACTTGGAATGCCAGTTGGAAATAGGAGCGATGTTGTCGTTACGGTTGGCGTACGCTTCCGTGCACAAATCTTGTCTTTCATAACCCGATTTTGTGCGAAATAGAAGGGAGTAAAAGATCTCTCCCTCAACAAATTCCCGGCCGGTAACCACACATTTCGTTGCTCGTGACTGAATGTTCCAATCTTCCATAAAAAAAACCTAAAGTGATTTACCGATCTTTAAAGAAGTTTTCTTACTCACGCAGGAGATTCCTATTTTTAATCAGGTAAGACGTCCCAGAGTAAATCGTCAAAGCCACCGTAATCGCCAATGTGGCATGGGTACACCAAAGAACCAAATCCATCATCCACTCGCGGTACCCGTAGGCCATTTTAAAAAAAATCTTCTGACCAAAGATCAGTTCTTTCAACGACAACCCTATTAAAATCACTGTAATGGTGATCATCTGCCACACCGTTTTGTGTTTACCTAGGCTATCAGCTGGAAGAATGACGTTCTGACTGGTGGCAAGGAGCCTTAAACCCGTGATGAGGAATTCACGCGAAATAATGACCACAACCGCCCACGGTCCGAACCCGCCCATGATATGGTGATCAATCGCCAAGAAACAAACGAACGCTGCACAGTTAAATACTTTATCAGCTAAAGGGTCCATCAGTACCCCGAAGTTCGTGCGCAGGTTTCGTTTCCGAGCAATGGCCCCGTCAAGGTAGTCAGTCACCATGACCACGATAAATACGAGCAATGAAAGCGTGTACGTCCATGGCTGCTCAGAAAGCATCAACGCTGTAAAGAGCGCTGTCAGGAAAAACCGGGATACCGTTAATTTATTGGGGAGGTTCATGATATCCAGATTAGATCGTCACAAAAACCTCAAAAATCAACCAACCTACATAACCTCGCTTACAAGGTCGTAGTCAGACGACCCAATCACCTTCACGTCAACAAAGGTACCCACCTTTGCTTTACCCGTTGGGAAAAGAACTCGGCAATCAACCTCAGGCGCATCGCTTTCGGTGCGGCCAACTCCGTCTTTTTCGACCAACACCCGAATCGTTTTCCCTACGTTTGAGAGCGCAATTTCCCCCGCAATCTTGCGTTGCAGTTTCATCGCCTTTTTGTACCGGGATTTTTTCACATTCGCTTGGACATGAGACTCCATTTTCCCGGCACGTGTCCCGTCTTCTTTTGAATAGGTGAAAATGCCAAGGCGCTCAAACCTCGTTTCCTTGATAAAATCCAACAATGTTTGGAAGTGCTCTGCTGTTTCGCCAGGAAACCCCACAATAAAAGTGGTACGAATGGCGATTCCAGGAATCCCCTCACGGATTTTTGCGATCAAATCCCGAATATACTGGGAACTCGTTTCGCGACGCATGGGCCCGAGCATTCCATCATCGATATGTTGAAGTGGAATGTCTATGTAACGGGCCACCTTCGGGAACCGGGCGATAGCGCTAATTAACTCATCACTCCAATGATAGGGGTGGGTATAAAGCAGCCGAATCCAAAAATCTCCCTCAATCGCGTTCAAAGCCTCCAAAAGATCAGGCAACCGATACTCAGTTTCACCTTTCAAGTCTTTGCCCCAAAAAGTGGTGTCTTGAGAAATAAGATTAATTTCTTTTACCCCCTCGGAAACCAGTTGTTTGGCTTCGCGCACAATGGAATCTAGCGTGCGACTACGATGCTTTCCGCGCATTTGCGGAATGATACAAAAGGAACACGGATGATTACATCCTTCGCCAATTTTAAGAAAAGCGTAATGCGCCGGTGTGAGCCTAAACCTTGGCGTGTCATAGTCCGGAATATAAACCGGCTTTCTGGTCACAAAATTAAGGGGCAAAGTCGCCGCAGCCACCTCGGCCACCGCAGGATCCGACGTGAGAATCTGCAACCGGTGCTCAATAGCACTCAGAATAATTTCATCGACCTTTTCAACTTGATCGATACCCATAAACGCGTCGACCTCGGGAATTTCCTTTTGCAATTCAGTTGCGAACCGCTGAGCCATACACCCAGCCATAATAATCGCCTGGCGCGGACCGCGTTTCGAGAATCCGCGAAGCCTATTCATTTCAAAAACGTTTTCGATCGATTCTTCCTTAGCGGTATCAATAAAAGAACATGTGTTAACGATCACCACATCAGCTTCCTCTGCCTGCGCCGTAATCTGCATCCCAGCTTTGCGCACCCTCCCAAGCATAATCTCGGCATCCACTAAGTTCTTAGCGCATCCAAGGGAAATCATGCCTACTATCACCGGTCGAGAAGGTTGAGGCGTTTTGGAAACAACAGTTGAGGCGGCAGTCATAATCAGGGCAATGTAATTTCCTTAGGTGCAGTGGAGTTTGAAAAACCAGCTACTTCCTTTTGATTCAGCGTAAGTGACACGGACATGGGATTAGAAACTTTAACCCGGAATGACGAGCCTTCAAATGTTTTCTCCTCACCCGCCCTCAACACGTCCTCAAAGCTGTCATCTTCACGCCCATCAATAATGACGCGCGTCCAGCAATCCTCTTTCACTTGAATTGATAAAACCTGCTGAAGGGAAACGACGTTTGTACTGACCATATTGGTTGATGGCTCAAGAATATTTGTGGAAGAAAGCGAGTTTGTTTCTGTGAGTACGGTTGGGGAATCGTTAGTAGATGATTTTGCGTACCAAGGGTTGGCTGGCTTTTTTTCCTGCACAACAGGTTTTACTGGTTTGGGTGCCACAACAGGCGCTTTCACAAACTGGTTCTCATCCTTAAAAGCCCCCGCACGCCATAACTTCACCGAAAAGGGAATGCCCACACCTAAGAGCAGTATAGTCATAACCAAAGTCACCAACGCAATAGGAGTAAGTCGCGCTCTGACCATAGGCAACGTAGGTTGGATAGGCGACTCGTCACTGTACCCCACGTCTTCATGATAAATCCCATGATGAATCTCGAACTCGCGCACAAGGTGGTTCGCGTCGACACGCAAAAACTTTGCGTAAGTGCGAATGAATTCTTTCTGATATCCCAACCCTGGAATAAAAGAAAAATCGTCAGCCTCCATTTGTTCCAAGCGTTCGGCCCTAATTTTTGTGCCCTTTGCCGCTTGCTCGAGGGATAACCCCTTGGCCAACCGTTGCTGCTTTAATGTTGTTCCTATCGATTGCATGGCTTTAATCAAAGTACCTTAAAATCCGTTCAAAATCATTTGGATTACTGAGGTCCACCTCAATATCCCTGGGTTTAGCGCCGTTCTCCGGTCCCAAGATCCCGTATTTCTCAAAAATATCAACTATCCGCGCAGCTCGGGTATAACCAAGGCTCAACCTTCTCTGCAAGAGTGAAGTGGAAGCCCGACGCTCTTGGCGAATAACCTCTAGACACTTTCGGCAGAGTTCCTTGTCCTCCTCCGACACTTCATCATCGTCGTTATTCCCCTTGGTTAACTTACTTTCGATCTCTTTTTCAAAAACCACGGGAGCCTGTGCCGCACACCGATCAACCACCGCCGCCACTTCTTCATCTGTTAAATAAACGCCTTGGCAACGAACAGCTTTCGATGATCCTGGGGGAAGATACGACATATCCCCCTGCCCTAGCAACTTTTCCGCTCCATTTTGATCCAGAATTACGCGTGAATCCAACTTTGAAGCCACCTGAAACGATATTCTGGTCGGAATGTTCGCTTTGATCACGCCCGTGACCACATCCGCCCTCGGTGTTTGTGTGGCCACAACCATATGGATCCCTGCGGCCCGGGCCATTTGCGTGATTCGTGCTATCGCACTTTCAACGTCAGCGGGCGCAGTCTGCATAAGATCCGCCAACTCGTCAATCAGGACCACGATGTAAGGCATCTTATCAGGAATGACCAGATCGAAATCCCGCGGAACAGCGATGGGGATAGGCTCATCTATAAACTCTTCGGAGGAGTCATCCTCGGTATTAAGTTTATCAAACTTCTTCTCCAAGTCTAAGTCTTCAACCTTCGGCAATTTTTCCACCTTAGGACGATTATTAAAAGTGGCAATATTTCGCACCCCGACCTTTGCGAAAATCTGATATCGTTTTTCCATTTCGCTAATGACCCAGCGCAGAGCTAATAAAACTTTTTTAGGGTCATTGATGACCGGCACCACAAGATGCGGAAGTTTATTGTAAATCTGAAGCTCAACCACCTTCGGATCGATCATGATGAACCGTAAATCCTCCGGGGAAAACCGATACAGAATGCTCGTGATAAGCGAGTTCACGAACACTGATTTGCCCGAGCCCGTGGTGCCCCCAATCAGCAAGTGCGGCATGATGGCAAGGTCGCCAATAATGGATTTGCCGTATACGTCTTTACCAATCGTTATGGGAATCTTTGCGGTAGTATTTTTCCATTCTTCGGAATCCAGCATTTCGCGCATGAGCACCTTTACCTTATGCACATTTGCCACTTCCACCCCCACCGTGTCCTTACCGGGGATTGGCGCCAGGATGTTAATTCGCTCCGCTTTAAGGGCCATCGCTATGTTTTTTTCCAGCGCGACGATTTTTTCGACCTTCACGCCTATCGCTGGGTACAACTCAAAGCGAGTAATCGTGGGTCCCTTAGTGATATCCCCTGCCGTGACTTCGACACCGAACTGTTTAAGAGTCCTGACCAGTTGCTCGGATTGTTCAGCAAGAAATTCGGAACTTGTGACGACGTTAAGCTTAGGATCCTGCTTTTGAAGTAACTCAGTTTCGGGCAACTCGTAATGCGAAAGAGTAAGATGAGTCAAACCCGGGTTTACCTTCTCACGTGGCTGTGGCCCGGAACTTCGGGCAGGAGATTTACCTTTTTCAACTTTAGCATTGGCCGGTTCGTTTTCTGACGACACCCCGTGAGAGTCAGCACTATCCTTGTCTTTTTCCTTAGAGTTAGAAGGCGTTACAGGAAGAGTGGTATCAATAATTTTCCGCGGGCGAGCTGGCGTTTGATCAGCGGGAGCAGTTGCGCTCGGAGGGTTCAATACAAGGTCGTCGTCAGATTTGAGAAGTTTATCAGCTTCTTTTCCAAGTTTAACAGCGCGCTTCCTCATGAGCTCCGCCTTTTTCATCGGATCCGTTGCGTTGTTAATCTGCTCATCTTCGCGCGTCTTCCACCATTGCACCACCCACAAAAAGCCTTCATGCGCCATTTCCATAGGCCTGATCCCCACAAGAAATATCAAAGAAGCGAGGTAAGTTGTTATAAAAATGATGCCAGAAGTGCTGCTGCCAAAACTCTTAATGAAAACCTTTTCAGTCAACAGTTTCCCAATAAATCCGCCACTCCCAACGTAGGAAAATCGCTTAATGCCTAACGTGGGAACAACCAGCTGAACAAAACACGCGACAGATAAAAGCATGACTACCGCCCAAACCAATTGTGGCAGACGAACGACTTCTTTTTTGATCCCCAACGTCCAAGCACTGAGTAAAACTAAAATAGGTAAAAGGTATGAGGCTAGGCCAATTGTAAAAAAGAGGAAGAAACTCATCCACATCCCAATATTCCCCCCTGCATTGCCGATTTCTTTTTGCTCAGTACTGGAGACATAAAAATAATCCCCTGGACTGTAGGAAAAGAGACTAAAGAACAAAAGCAATGAGAGCCCAAGAAGAGCTAATCCTCCCACATCCAACCAGAGGGTATCGACTTTTACGTCACTTTTATTTGCCATCGGCGATACATTAGCAGCACGCCTCAGAGGTGCAACTGCTTTCCCTCCCGAAACCCATCTCTAATCGATTTTTAATCCTTAGGGTATCGCCCAGACGCGCAGCCCACGGCGTCCCTATTCATTATGGAGGAATCCGGCTCAATATTTCCCTCGACGGGTTCGGGATACTCAAAGATGTACCCTTCGTAATTCCTTATGACCACTCTATCGGCGTCATGGGAAATAACATACCCTGGATTGATAGGCACTTTTCCCCCGCCTCCTGGGGCATCAATAACATATTGCGGAATAGCGTACCCCGTGGTGTGCCCACGCAATTGTTCCATGATTTCAATTCCACGCTTAACTGATGTCCGCAAATGCGCCGATCCTTTGATCAGATCACATTGATACAAATAATAAGGCCGTACGCGGCTCATCAACAGTTTATGAAACAATGTCTTTAATATTTCCGCATCGTCATTGACCCCTGCCAGAAGAACGGCCTGATTCCCCAATGGTATCCCTGCATCCGCTAAACGACACAGCGCGGCGTGCGATTCCTCTGTTAATTCCTTCGGATGATTCGAATGAACACTCACCCAAAGTGGATGATACTTTTTAAGCATCGCACAGAGTTCTGGAGTGATCCGTTGCGGTAAAAATAAAGGGATCCTTGAGCCTATCCGAAGAAATTCCAAATGAGGTATAGCCCGCAACCTTTTTAAAAGGGATTCCAGTTTGTCGTCGCTTAATAAAAGGGGATCTCCTCCCGAGAGTAACACATCACGGATTTCCGGATGTGACTGAATGTACTGAATGGCAGCGTCATGATCCGTATCAAGATGTTGATCACCCACCCCGCTCACCACACGACTCCGAGTGCAATACCGGCAATACGAAGCGCATCGGTCAGTGACTAAAAACAGGACACGGTCCGGATACCGATGAACCAATCCTGGAACAGGGGAATTCGAGTCTTCTCCACAAGGGTCAGCCATTTCGATGGGATCATATTCGGTTTCTTCGACTCGAGGAATCATCTGCCGACGAATCGGACACAGTGGGTCGTTTGTGTCTATTAGATTAAAAAAGTAGGGCGTTATTCCCATCGCCAATTTGGTCGTGGTGAATAAGACACCTGCGCGCTCCTCAGCCGTCAGAGTCATCAACGTCTCAAGTTTCGCCAGCGTTGACACCCGGTTTTTAAGTTGCCACCGGTAATCATTCCAATCTTCGTCACTAACGTGATGCCACGTTCCTTTGGAAGTTGGATTAAACTTTTTCAATGCTACGTTGCCCAGTACACCTTTACGTGATCCAGAATTCATTTTCAGTCTTTCTATATCGGCCTTTTTTTCACCTCTGTCAAGGGGGTGGAATACCAAGTCATGTTAACTATTGGCAATCTACCGGTCATCCAGCACGTCCGGGGCCACCCTTGACACCAAACAGCATTTTTGCAGTTTTTCTTATGGCCCCAGCAGGTCTGCCTCCATGTAGTGCAGCTTTATTCTGTTGGGGTCTCTTTTCTTAAAAAACAGTTACCGAGAGGTCGGGTCAGTGGTGCCACAAAGAGGTTGATCTACGCTTTGAACCAATGAAGGGCCTTAATATTCCCCCTTTTCTTCTTTCTGATCAGCCTTATATTGAAAGCCATGATACGAAAGTCGATAGTAGGAATTTTTGCTTTAATTTTATTGAGTTTATCCACCTACGTCACGATGTCATTCGCAGCGGAGAAAACAAAAAACACCATCAATATCGTTAATGTCACAAAGACGGTTCCCTCGCCTGTAATTGACGGAAATATAGCGGAATGGAGCGCGCTGGAAAAATACACCCTCACCTCTGGTGAAATAATCGTAGGCAATGTTTCGACGGGTCACGATACGAAAAATCTGTTTCTTATTTTTGAAGTCCCCGATCTCACGCCCATGATGAATCGTGGGCAGGATCCTAATAACCATTTTAAAGAAGGCGACTGCGTCGACCTCATGCTTGGCTCCTCGCGATCAAACCCAGCAGTGCCCGAGAAAGGCGACCTCCGATTGATCATCACGCCCACCGGAGACAAACCCACGGTTTACCTTTATCGCCAAGTGGCGCCAGGGGTGGACAAAGATTTTCAAGTAGAATTCCGGTCCCCCGTGCGGACGATATTTTTCGATCAGGTCGTAGACGTATCCGACAAAGTTGAAGCCAAGTTTGCCAAAACAGAAACCGGTTACACCTGTGAGGTGAAGGTTCCCTTTACCGTCCTTGATTTTCCTTATAGCGCGGGCAAAAAAGCCGTTGGCGATTTAGGCATCCTTTCGAGTAACCCAGGCGGGCTTTTCACCGAACGGCGTTGTTATTTCTTTAACAAAAAAGCCAACGTCACTGCGGACCTTCCTACTGAAGCCGAGCTCACCCCGGCTGAATGGGGCATCGTTGAATTCGAGTAAATAGGTTCATCGGCGCGCAACCCCTTTGGGGTTGTTGTGTGGACTGACTATTACCCAGGGTTTCTCTAAGACGAGCAACCCTGGGCTGTGTGACGGAATCCCTTTGGGATTCTTTTTTCAGAGCCTAAGCTCTGCGATGATATCCCTTCGGGATTATTTTCTAGAAATGGTATTGCGCATACCATTAAACGCCAGGCCAAATGGATTCATGCGCGCAACCGCGCTGCGGGTGTGTAGGGGCCGTCTTTTTACCCAGGGTGTCCCGTGCCCGAGTAACACAGAAGGTTCTTTCGCACCAACTCGGGACGGACCATAGGCTTTTACCCAGGGTTTCCCGTTGCCGAGCAACCCTGTGTTGTTCGCGAACCCTCGCGAACGAATCCCAAAGGGATTCCGCCACATAGCCCAGGGTTGCAA
>JAWXCD010000131.1:0-9329 GCA_034440535.1 Verrucomicrobiota bacterium
CACCCCAATCTTAGAGTTGCCGAGCTACCCCAAATGTAGACCGTCAAACTTTTTAACTGGTTCCATATAAGTTACTCAATTTATGACGACCTACACTAGCCGATTTGCCAATACAGGATAACGAGCCCGGCGTTGACGGCGCGCGCAACGCACTCACGCGCAGCGAGGACAAGCTGGCAAACGTCCGTCACCGTGACAAATTAATTTAATTTAATTAAGGATTAAATGACTTTCAACCCTATCGAAAAGAGACGGCAGTTTTCTCGGTTATTTCAAGAGGATGGTGAGTTTGTCTACCACCAGGGCATAGATATCCTGCGGCAATTCTGTGGCGTGAGCTTTAAAATCGTCTAGCCAATATAAGGGGGCATGAAAAAAGGAGGGTTCGAGGATCGGGGTACGTTCGCGTCCGGTTTTTTCTTCGCCAGGATCAACTGAAGACACCTTATACCCGAAATCATCACGCCATGTGATCGCCACTAGGGCTTCCCTATGTATCAATTGAAAACCGAAAATGGTAGCGTCACTCTTGTACCAAACAATAAGTTCGAAGATTTCGTCAAAGATCCATTTGCGAGGCAGGTTTATCGGCACGCTTTTTATGGGACGATCTCGCAACATGATTTTAAGTTGGTGGGCCCACTAGGATTCGAACCTAGGACCAAGGGATTATGAGTCCCCTGCTCTAACCGCTGAGCTATGAGCCCGGTGAAGGAATCATTTAAATAACACTGTTCCCTAGGGAAAACAAAGACTTCTTTTCTTATTCAGACAATGTTGCGAGAGATACTTGCATTTGGCACAGTTCAAACACATGGAGCCCCTTACAAAATATTGGCCGATGGAGGACATCGCGCGCCTTCGACATATGCGCATTTTTTGGAGGACTCCTTCCGAAAGGGAATTTTCCAGCCGATTAGAAAATGCGCGCAGGTACTTTTTTATACAAAAACCTTAAGGTGATTTGCCCCTCCATTCCTGACCTGCTTGTTCCAAAACTAAAACGTGGTGAAACGCGAGATCTGAGGCATTCCCAATGGGCAAAGGCGAATGGCTTTATTTAATTGGGATTCAATTCTCATTCAGTTAAACCGCGAAGGTATTGAAAAGAGAAAAGTCCCGAGTCGTGATTGTCGCCCCAAAAGAGTTGAATGGCATATCCGCCAATAACATTGAACTTTTTCAATTGGTATTTGGCTGGAGTTTCAGCCGACGGGGGGGCCTTGTAGACGTTACCCATAAGGTCTCTTTCTCCTGCACAGGCAGCACACGGGCACGCTTTACGCAAGGCCTGTAGGTTTAAATAAGACTCCACTCCGTCATCCCAGATAATGGCTAATTCGTCGTTAATGTGATCAATGCGCTGCGGTTTCATGAATATGGATTTACCTAGGAAATAGTGCGCACGAGAGGACTTGAACCTCCACGCCATTGCTGGCACTAGACTCTGAATCTAGCGTGTCTGCCATTTCACCACGTGCGCGTAACTGAGGACCTTAAAATTTATGGATGTAACAGAGCAAAGTCAAGCATGGGGAAAGCAGAACATCTGGTCGCCTTAGCTTATTCACAAAGATCCCACCAAGGTTTGACCAGCCAACCACTACATGACGTTATGACGACGGCGGACGCCAAAATAAGCTGCGATGGTCGCAACGACGATATGAAGGAGAAACACCCCGAACGCATATTCCGGTGGCGCAAGATATGTGTCAGAATGCTCTACGATCACATCGTATATTCTTGAGTTCACCATCGTCTTTATATAGCCGCTCCAGCCCCAATACGCATCGATAAAGGGCCGAGTGAACCACAACAACCACGTCGGCAATGCGAGCACTGCTCCAGAAAGCGGCAACTGAAGCCCCACAACATATATTGATACCAGTGAAGCTTGTTCGGTCGTTCGAAAAAAAGCTGAAAAAAAGAGGCATATAAAGCTCATCGATAATGTGGCCCCGGCTAATATCCCGTATTGCATCGCGGTGTCACCGGGAAATCGGCAAAACAATTTCACCATGTACAACATGACCGCGGCTTGCAGCAGGCTTAACACAGTAATAAATGCGGCCTTCGACATGATATATGCCCCTGGCGAAAGACCACTGAGCTTTTCTTTTTCTAGAATCACCCGTTCCTTGACGATTTCCCGCGCACTATTGTTAGACCCCATTAATGTCAGCAAGATAATCTGGAACATAATTAATCCAGAAGCCAATGTAGATATCCCTACCCGTTCAACAGTAATCTCAGCCTGACTCCTGAAACTTTCCATGCTCATGGATGAGTTCATATCAAGGGTCAGGTTCTTAACTTCCGGTAGCCCTTTCATGGCAAAAACCACAACAAGACACGGAAACCCCAGCATTAAAATCGCATGGAGTATCACTTGAGAAGGGGCTCGGAAAAATAATTTAAACTGGCGGGATATCAAAACAGTCCACTGATAAAACGCATTGGGCGGAGGCGAAAAGTGAAACTGAGAGCCGGGCTTAGGAGCTTCCTCATAAGTCACATCAGCCTGGCTAGGAGTGACGGAGAGGCGACTATACAAGTGCATAGGGGTTTCCATTTCGTAATACGCCAACATGTCCTCTGGTGTCCCGGCAAACGCCTTTTGACCCTTGTTAAGGACCAGCACCTCATCGCAAGTGGCTATATTTTCCACATGGTGTGTCACGCAAATGATCGTTTTGCCGTGGTCCCGCGCGAGCCGCCTGAACAGGTCCATAAACTTTTTTTCCGACTCCGCATCTAAGCCGGATGTGACTTCATCCATGATGAGCACAGGAGGATCTTTCAACAGCTCCATCGCCAAGGACAAACGACGCTTCTGCCCTCCGGACAAATGAACAACGCGGGTATGAAGAGCATGTGAAAGTTCCACCTGGTTAATGGCATCAATAATCTTTTTATTTTTTTCGTCAGCGCCAAGTCCAACGGGCAAGCGCAAATGAGCTGAGTATTCGAGCACTTCAAGCGCCGTGAGGTCATCGTGCGCGATACTAAACTGTGGGACGTAACCTATTTCAGGGATAAAAAAATCAGAATGTACAGAAAGGTCATGACCATCGAGCAAGATACGACCTGCAGAAGGTTCATGAACCCCCAGCAAACACCTCACTAAAGTGCTTTTACCGCACCCACTGGGACCCAAAATGGCCACAAATTGCCCAGCCTGAACAGTCCAGTTTATCTGGTGAAGAAGGTGTCGCTCCTCCTTTGTGTACTGGTCAATAACGGCATACGACAATCCTTGAATTGTGAACATTAACTGACCTTTATACCGGAAACTGATGCAGATTCAATGGCGCCTGCATGTGTCGTCGTTATTTAACTAAACGCAAAATAAACGGATAGCGATAAAGCTTGCCTTGAGACGCGTCAATCATGGCAAGGATGGAAAAAACAAGAGCTGCTATACCGATTGGAATCATCAAGAAAAGTCCGATGCAAAATGCAAAAAGTAGGGGCACGCAAGCTATCATATAAATAAAGTAGGAAATTTCAAAGTTCAACGCTTCCGTTGCCTGGTCCTTTACAAAGGCTGATTTGTCTTTGTACATGTGAAGAATACAAATCGGGCCAATAATATTCCCGAAAGGAACAACATGCCCGATCAGGAAACAAAGATGAGCAAACATCGCATAATTTTTCTCCTCATCTGTGGGTGGGATCATCGGAGGCATCGATGGCAAATCTTCGCTGGGTGTTCCGGGAGACGGAGGGATAGGTGGTGGGATGTTTTCCATAATTAATCCTCGCTCCCTTTAAACCCCTTCACTACCTTCACTATTAAAAGAGGCGTCGCCATTTTTCATAACCGCAACACCGTATTCGCGGTTCATCTTGGCAATGTAATCCACGCTAATATTTTTTGGACACGCGGCCTGGCAGGCGTACGTGTTTGAACAGTTTCCGAAACCTTCCTCATCCATCTTCGCTACCATCTTCAGCACTCGCCGTTCACGCTCCACGCGACCTTGAGGCAGGTAAGCCAAGTGTGAAACTTTGGCCGATACAAAAAGCATCGCAGAGGCATTTTTACAAGCTGCCACGCAAGCTCCGCACTGAATGCATTCCGCCGCACTGAACGCCATGTCGGAATCTGTTTTCGGGATCGGCATCGCGTTAGCATCCGGGGCGCCACCGGTCGATACCGAGACGTATCCTCCAGATTGAATGATTCTGTCAAAGGCACTGCGATTGGTCACGAGGTCCTTAATCACAGGAAAAGCGTGCGCCCTGAATGGTTCAATCACGATCAAATCGCCATCTTCGAAACTCCGCATGTGCAGCTGACAAGAAGTGGTCTGCAATGGACCGTGAGGATTCCCATTAATGACAAGCGAACATGTGCCGCAAATACCTTCACGACAATCGTGGTCAAAAGCAATGGGGTCTTCCCCGCGCCCCATAAGTTCCTCGTTGACGACGTCAATCATTTCTAAGAATGACATCTCCGGAAGAATGTTTTTCGCTTCGTAGTCAACGAGGCCCCCCTCGTCATTTGCATTTTTTTGACGCCATACCTTAAGCAGAAGATTCATTTATAACTCCTTGTCGACATCTTAACTTCCTCATAAACAAGAGGTTCTTTATGTAGCTCTGGTGCGTTACCCGGGCCCTTATATTCCCACGCCGCCACATACGAATATTGATCATCATTGCGTTTAGCTTCTCCGTCTTCGTATTGATACTCAGATCGGAAATGACCCCCACACGATTCCTCACGGGTTAAGGCATCGCGCACAAGTAACTCGCCAAACTCCAAGTAATCCGCCACACGCCCGGCATATTCGAGTGATTGATTAAAATCGTGACTCTCCCCAAGCACATTGAGGTTCTGCCAAAAGTCCTCACGCAATTTCGGTATTTGTTGAAGCGCCTCTTCTAATCCCGCTTTGTCCCGTGCCATTCCGCACTTTTCCCACATTATTTTTCCAAGCTCGCGATGATAAGATGTGGGCGTACGCTTTCCTTTAATTTTCAGGAACGTATTAATCTGCGAACTCACATTTTCTTCCGCCAACTTAAACTCGGCACTGTCGGTTTTCGGCCGCACTTCTTTGGTCCCCGCTAGGTAATCACCTATAGTATAAGGAACAACAAAATACCCATCCGCCAAACCTTGCATCAGGGCACTAGCCCCAAGTCGGTTTGCGCCATGATCAGAAAAGTTAGCTTCACCGAGTACATACAACCCAGGGATGTTGCTCATCAAATTATAATCCACCCACAGTCCGCCCATCGTATAATGGATCGCAGGATAAATACGCATGGGTGTCTTGTAAGCATTTTCGCCAGTGATCTTCTCGTACATATCGAAAAGATTGCTATACTTCTCGCGTACGGTCTTTTCACTGAGGCGTTTGATTGCATCTGCAAAGTCCAAATACACACCTTTGCCCCCGGGCCCAGCTCCCTTACCGGCATCGCATGCTTCCTTAGCGGCCCGGCTCGAGATATCGCGCGGAGCTAAGTTACCAAAACTTGGATACTTCCGTTCGAGAAAATAATCACGTTCAGTTTCAGGAATGTCACTTGGAACACGAGTGTCCCCCGCTTTTTTGGGAACCCAGACGCGTCCGTCATTACGAAGTGACTCGGACATGAGCGTGAGTTTAGATTGGTGATCTCCGCTGACGGGGATACAGGTAGGATGGATCTGCGTGTAACAGGGGTTTGCCAAAGCCGCGCCTTTTTTATGCGCTCGCCAGATGGCTGTGACGTTGCTCCCTTTGGCGTAGGTCGCGAGGTAATACAGGTTCCCATACCCGCCAGAAGCAAGAATGACGGCATCCGCTGAGTAGGACGTTATTTTCCCAGTCACAAGATCGCGAATAACGACTCCTTTGGCGTGGCCGTTCACCAAAACCAAGTCCAGCATTTCAGTTCGAGGAAAACATTGAACCTTACCAAGCTCAATCTGCCGAGACATCGCTTGATACGCACCGACAAGCAATTGTTGCCCTGTCTGACCCCTCGCATAAAATGTCCTTGAAACTTGCGCGCCTCCAAACGAACGATTGTCGAGAAGCCCACCGTATTCACGAGCAAAGGGGACCCCTTGAGCCACGCACTGATCGATAATATTAACGCTCACTTGAGCCAGACGATAAACGTTCGCTTCACGTGCCCGGAAATCACCCCCCTTAATCGTATCGTAAAAGAGGCGATGAATACTGTCCCCATCGTTCCTGTAATTTTTAGCGGCATTGATCCCACCTTGGGCCGCAATACTATGGGCACGACGTGGGCTATCTTGGAAACAGAACACTTTGACGCTGTACCCAAGCTCCGCGAGTGTCGCTGCTGAGGATGCCCCCGCAAGTCCAGTTCCTATAATAATGACCTCGTACTTGCGTTTGTTAGCCGGGTTCACCAGCTTGAGGTTCATGCGGTGTTTGTCCCACTTGTCTTTCAGCGGACCTGTTGGAATTTTAGAATCGAGTATCATAGGCTTTCCGGGTCACAACATTTTTTTCAACAGGCATGGGTTTGATGACTCCAACCATAACAGCTATCGGGATTGAGGCGTAACCAAGGAAAAGAAGAATGGCCGCCACTTTAGAAAACAGTTTGATTTTTGCTTCATAATTTCTGTCCTTAAAACCGAGTGATTGAAACATGCTCTGCAGCCCATGCGACAAATGGAAAGAAAGCAACCCCACGGCCAAGAGATACCCAAGGCTGATCTGCCAATGGCTGAAACCAAAAATCAGCATGGTATAAACATCGTGTCGATTATGAGCATCTTGTAGGCTCTTATACTCAGGGTTAATCAGAAAAAGGGTGTAATGCATCAGGTGAAAAATGACGAAAACTAAAATCACAGAACCCGTGATTCCCATCGTGCGAGATGAAAGGCTGGCTGTCACCGCGTCCTTGTCATAATATTGAACAGGGCGCGCTTTTTTATTCTCCCGCGATAGAGCCCATGCTAGGTACATGTGGACAAGAAACACGACCAGTAACCCAATCCGAGCGGCCCAAAGAAACTTCGGGTTCGCCTTCAGGAATGCCGCATAACTGTTCAAGGAGTCAGGCCCCAGAAAAACTTGCAGGTTCCCGATAAGGTGCCCAACGACAAAAAGAAAAAGGGCTAACCCCGTCAATGCCATGAGATATTTTTTACCAACTGAGGATTTAAAAATGTTTCGTACGAGACTCATTGTGCTATCCACCAACTGAAGCACGGCTTCTGTTAAAAGTTTATTGCTCCGTTAAAATAACGAACACGGCCCTAGTGTCAACAGAGCGGGATTATCTCTTTAAAAGGTCGGCCTCCATAAAAACGAGCATCACAATGGAGCTGCCTCGCCGAATTTCCCCCATTCTAGGCTCAGATGACTTCCTTGTTTTCTCTATCCCGATTCGATTCGCGCCTTTTTACCCTTTCATTTCTTTCATACTATTAAATTTGGTGTATAAAGTGGGGTAACAATTAACGGAGGGTTTTATGGGAAAAGGAAACAACAGTAAGCGTAAGGAAGTTAAAAAGCCGAAAAAGGAAAAACCTAAGGCTAAATAACTCTTGAGAAGCGGAGTCCGTTGTCGCTCCTGCAAAGTTGGCGAGACGGGACTCCCTTTCACTCATGGGCTAGGAGCAAAGTCGAGTACCTGCCGCTCGACACACAAAATGACCAAGCCCACGCAAAACCACAAAGGCCTAAGAACACACCATGACATTTGACGAATTAGGCCTGCCCAAACACCTTGTTGCGGCTCTGACTAAACAGAATATTACGATACCCATGGCCATCCAATCGGCGTCCATGCCGGTTATCCTCGAGGGTAAGGATGTCTTTATTCATTCTGAAACGGGTACGGGAAAGACCCTCGCTTATCTGCTCCCGCTCTTTTGTAAACTCGACTCAAAACTCGCGGCCACTCAGCTTGTCGTGATGGCACCCACGCACGAACTCGCAATTCAAATCCAACGTCAGTGTTGTGATTTGGCTCAAAACGCCGGGATGCCTTTGCGGACCTTGCTCCTCATCGGCGGCACTTCCATAGACCGGCAACTTGATAAATTAAAAAAGAAACCCCACATCGTCGTGGGATCCCCTGGCCGCATCCACGACTTGCTCCAAATGGGAAAACTCAAAGGGCCCACATTTAGGACTATCGTTGTGGACGAAGCGGATCGCCTCTTAAGCTCGGAAAATTTGGATTCGGTTAAAGCTATCATTTCGTCCGCCCCGCACGATCGTCAGCTCATTTTTGTTTCCGCGACCGACCAACCGCAAAGTGCAGAAATAATCAACACCCTAGCCCCTCACCATCTTCGATTGAAAACGAGTGAGCATTCGGTCAATGAGAATATCAGTCACCTCTATGTTATATGCGAGGAGCGCGATAAACCGGACGTTCTACGCAAACTTATCCATGCGGTGAACCCCGACAAAGCCATTGTTTTTGTGCATCGCAATGAAACGGCTGAAGTTGTGGCCTCCAAACTTGCCCATCATAAGGTGACTGTGGCCGACCTTCACGGGGCGTACCACAAACTTGATCGCAAACAGGCCATGGACGATTTCCGCTCTGGCCAAGTCCAGATTCTGATTGCATCCGACATTGCCTCCCGCGGCTTGGATCTTCCGGGAGTGACGCATGTCTTCAACCTTGACGCACCCTCCCAGAGTAAAGATTACCTTCACCGTGTGGGCCGCACCGGCCGCGCCAACTCCTCTGGGACCGCAATCTCCCTGATGACAGATCAGGAAACGAGACTCGTCCGACGTTATCACGACGACCTTGGCATCACGGTCACCCGTATGATTCTCCGCGAAGGTCAATTGATGAGTGACTAAGGTTAAAAGGGTGCCCGGTACTTTAACTTTCTATTGCTCTCATCTCTGAGCTAAAAAAGAACCCCTATGAACTCACCAATTTCTCACTCATTCGATCCCACGCGAGACCTTTCCTTTGAACGTTTAGTGGATGTCACTCCGGAACAAATCTGGGCCGCTTGGACGCAACCTGAACTCATCAAAAAATGGTTCACCCCAGCGCCATGGACAACCATCGATTGCGAAATTGATCTGCGCCCCAGGGGGCCTCTTCAGCACTGTCATGCGATCACCGGAAGGTCAGGCATTCCCAAATATCGGTTGTTATCTGGAAATCATTCCAAATGAAAAGCTGGTCTGGACTAACGCCATGGAACCGGGCTATCGCCCTGCAAAACCTAATCCAGATGATTTTGTTTTCACGGCTTTCATTTCCCTAGTGTAGTCCGTCATAAGTGACGTAACTTATCAAATGTCGCCCGGACCGCGTTATTTCGATGATGTCAATTGCAGGTGCAATCTTTTGGCGCAACC
>JAWXCD010000132.1:0-16571 GCA_034440535.1 Verrucomicrobiota bacterium
AAGGGATTCCGTCGAACAGCCCAGGGTTGCTCGTCCTCGAGAAACTCTGGGTAAAACCCGGCTCACGCACAACCCCAAAGGGGTTGCGCCAAAAGATTGCACCCGCAATTGACATCATCGAAATAACGCGGTCCGGCGACATTTGATAAGTTACGTCACTTATGACGGACTACACTAGGCGTACCCACACAACCAAAACTCCCATTTTCGGGGTCGGCGCTTTCTCAGGCTTACCTATAGGGTACAGTAGGGTAAGTGTCGGGTGGAAAGTTAGAACTGGAGGAATCGTTAACTTGTTCGTCGATTGCCTTAACAAACCCATCTACAAAAACGACGGTTCGGGTGCCCACGGGGGTTTTTATATAAACTATCTGCTGCTGTAACCGCCCGAATGCGTCTGCTACAGTCTCGTAACGGGCGACCTTCTCATACTTCACGTATCTCCAGACTTCCTGAATCATTGATTCCTCTTTCAACTTTGATTTTGATTCTGGTTTGCCGATGCTTTTTAAAACTTCTGCAGCGGACATACCCACATCAATCTCGTGGTTTTTGATCAATTCAAGGTGACGTAAGCGCGTCTCTTCAAAAGTTTTCCATTTCTCCAAATCGCTTGTTTTCACAAGTTGCATCGCTTCATGGGTGATCCAGCCTCGTAAAAATTTTCCGGGTGATTTTGTCTGAACTAAGAGAGCTTCATCGGACCATCCCAATAATTCAACTGTTCGATTTTTTTGAAGCGACCCCACAACCAACTTCAATTGACGCTCTGCAAAGATGGCAGAATCTTCAATGATTTTATACTGAGGTGGACCATCAGGCAGCTCTTCTAGATAGACAACTCCTCGCTCGCGGATAAGAACCGCCTGAACATTGGGCAGTTGTAGAAAGGCTATGACAAACAGAAGAACTGGAAGAAACGATTTCATTATTTTTCTGTCAATTGAATGTCGTCCAAATAAAACTGACCGGTTCCTGTGATATAGATGGTTAAACTACCTGTGAGTGAAGTTCCGTCTTTATATTTAAGTGCCGGTTTACGTGCGGGTTTAGGAGCAAAGTTGATAGAGCGTGTAGTCGCCGCCCAAGAAGCACCACCCGGCAACTTCAAGTTTAGCAGATGCGGCTCTGTAACAGGCCACTTACGACCTTGTCCGTCTACAGATTCATCGACTTGTTGGTCCACTTGAAACACTGCCACAACGGTGGTTGCTTTGCCTTTGGACTGCATCTTTAAGTCATATCCTTTACCTAATACAAAAGGAAAGCTCGCAGCCAGAGATACTTTATAGTCCCCTTCCCCAGCAGGTCCAATCTTACGTAATGTATCGGGGACCAAAAAATTCTTTGGGAAAAAGTCTAACTTTGGAGTTGGAAAATGGGCCTTAAAGCATGTGGTGCCTTCAGGCGGAGCGGCGTCTTTGTCGTAATCATTTTCGTCAGGCTTGTCCGACTGCACAATTTCCATTACCGCATATTGGTTATTGGGTGTGCGGGCATCATAATTTAAACGCCACTCCACAGGTTCTTTATATCGTTTCAGCGAATCTTCTGCTTTGACGTTTGTAAACGCGGCGAGTTTCGGTTCGGTTTTGGTGCCTTGGTTTAAGGCAACCTTTACCTTACAATCACTTGAGCTGGCCATGAGTATGTCCAATAACCCATCCCCATTAAAATCGCACACATGCGGCGCCGCCATGACTCCGTTAAACGGACTGCCCCCAACCTCCACCAGCTTTGTGAACTCAAGTTGCGGCACTCGACCCGACCCAGAAAACGGGAGCCCTTTATAAAAGCTAATAGTCCCCATTTGATCCGCCACCCCTTCCCGTGAGCCCACAATCAAATCCAGGACCCCATCCCCATCCCAGTCCACTGCGTTAGGGACTAGTTGTTCGCGCCCCATCCCATAAGCTAAAACCAAATAATTCTTTTCTGAAAACTTGGGAGCTGTATCACTTCCCTCATTCAAAAACAAGTGGATAGCATTTGCTGAATACGTGCCTTCACCTAGGATAAGATCTTTTTTTCCGTCCTTGTTCCAATCCACCACAAAGGGAGCAAAAAAGTTCCCCCAAAGCTTTTCTCCTCTTGTCTGCACCAAAATTTCTTTTAAATCCTTTGGCATTGCAAAATCTGGTTTGCCTGTTCCTTTATTGGGTATAGACAAAACGCGACCCAAGTAGTCACCGACGATAATATCATTAGCTGTTCCGCGCCACTTGACCACGTGAATTTTAGGGGTGGAACTGACGTCTTCACCGGGAGTTTCAAAAAAGATTGGAATCAATTCTCCTGCGTCAAACAATGGCTCCTGAGCTGTTCCTTTATTTTTAAAGAAGAAATAAAAACCCGTAGGATCCGTAGCGACAATATCGCTCAAACCGTCGTTGTCCATATCCACAAAGTTAAGGCTCGGCGGAAAGGGCCTCTCCTGTTCCTCACCACCCGCTATTAAAATGCGTTTCGCCCGAGGCACAAATTTAATACCCCCACTGGAATCAACTCCGTCCCATAAGTTATCACGGCCACTGCCCCGTTTAAAATCACCATTGGCAATGAGGTTCTTGGCCTGACCCCATACGGTTGGGACGAGTCCATGGAACACAATGACCACCAAAAAAGAACAAAGAAACTGTCTCATTTATTCAATCCCGCTTTGTTAAGTTCGTCTTGATATTGGAGGAGAAGGAAAACCGTAACGTTTATACCCAGCTTGTAAGCATCAGTGACTGATTCCTCCGATATTCCGCGATAGTAGGTATTCCGACGGCCCCACAATCTTCCAGAGGTAAAAGTTTCATTCGGCTTTTTATCGGTTCCTTCATCGAACACCTCAAGCACATGTCCACTTTTATCAAGTGCGACTTGCCAAAGGTCGCCATAACTGTTGAGGGTATAAAAAACCGCTATTTTGTTATTAACAGAAATCACTTCTATGGGTTCTTTATAAAAATTCATCCCCGTAGGTAGATATTTTAATTTACTGCCGCTCTGGGTGAACACTTCATGTTTTTCGTCAATCGCAACAAGTTCCTGATCGGGATCTGGGAGCACTCGGCGCATTTCACGACGGAAAGCGATATCAAAACGCGAATTTCGCCCTGGCAACCCGTTATCACCCCAAATAACACCACCTTGCACAATAAATCTTTGGAGATTTTGCACTTCTTGGTTAGTCAGTTTAAAATCTTTATGTCCCGTCATGTATACAAACGCCGCAGGCGGTTTAATTGAAAAGATCTCCTCACTAGCTAAATCAAGAGCTTTAGCTTCGATATTGGCCTTTAAATTTTTATTCCAGCGCGTGATCTGAGTCATCAGGTTAGGAATACTTCCAAAGACAATGCGATCGCCCACCAATTTTACATTATGACTCCAATCGCCCCCGGCGTATTTGGCAACGTAACATGTAAATTGAGCAGAAACCCCACCCACTCCACCACCACCATTGCCGACGTTAAACCCTTCTTTTCCCCCGATGCGCCCCGCAATTGATGATAATCGTTCTTTAGACATCGGCTTAGCGGGTCCACGAGAGAGAGTTGGAGTTGTTTTGGCAACGGTAGCCGCCATCTTATCCATGTTGGGAGCCACCGTTGATTCGACCGGGATCTCCGGCATAAAAGAAACGGCTGATGCGTTATCCGATATCAAAAGCTCACTAACCTCCAACGTTTTTGTGGGCGCTGAAACTTCGGTGACATCTACCGTTACTTCATTTTCATTTGCGGCCGCAGGAGGAGGGGGCGGTGGCCCGGGGGGTTGCGCAATAAAGTCGCCGGTGGCTTCGAAATCACCTTCCACTGGTTCCACAAAACCTTTGATGATCACGATCGCTCCGAGCAGAATAATCGCAACGACATGAATCAGCACGGATAAGATAAAAAAACGTGAAGAAACGATGGTATACGCCATTCGCTTCGCCACGTCTAAGGGATGATTTTTTTTTGCCATTGGTTAACTTCCGAATGAAAGACTTTTTACCCCGGCGGCTGTACACGTATTGAGCACATCAATAAGTCGTTCATGTCTTGTGTTAGGCGAGGGAACAATGATGACGGGTTGCTTTTCTCCGAATTTTGAAATGATATCCGTTAAACGTCCGCGCAGTTCATTAAGCTCTTTCGTTTTCGTGCCGTCGACAGGCAACTCGTTAAAGAGGACTTGCCCTGAGTCTTCGAGCTTAAGGTAAATGGGAGTTTCAATGACATCGGCATGGGCGGGCTTACCTTTGCCGGGCAATGCAATGCCGAGTTCTTTCTCTTTTTGTTGGGACCCGGCTGATGCCATAAAAAACAGCATCAACACGAATACAACGTCCACCATAGGAGCAATCTGCAGCCCTAAGTCTCCATCTTCACTTCCTCCGCTGGCCATAATTTATTCCTCTTTATCCACGGTTGAAAATGTAATATTCACGATCTTAGCTTGGGCGCAGGCTTTCATCACTTCTTGTAGATACGAATACCTCACTTGTTTGTCTGCACGGATTAAAACCCGAAAGTTCAACTTCTCCTGCTCGCTTAAAAGGGAATCAACTTTCGCATTAATATAACCCGTCATTTGCGCTAGATCAGCCGACTTCGGTTTACCGTCCACACTAACACTTCCAGAATCTGTCATCCAAAATACGTTAATGATGGCTTCCCGTTTATTCTTTTCTTTATCCTTAGCATTTTTTGCGACCGGCAACTCCAGACCTTTAGCTTTCTGAAGCACTTCGGTTGACGCAATCGACATAAAAAAGGTGAGGAGTACAAGGAGTACGTCGATCATCGGAGCTATTTGAAACTCGGGATCCTCTTCAGGGAATTGTTCCGCTTTTTTGCGTTTTTTACCGTGGCCAGACATTTTTAAATTAGGTTGGAAAACTAAAAGTTAACCCCACTGCAATACTGTATTACACGCCGTACAGGATGGTGCTCCAGGAGTAACGGGCGCTCCACAGGTTGGACAAGGAACAGTACCCGAACCCATCGGCGCTTGAACACGGCGTGACATACGTGATTCCACGCCAGCTGGGCCCGTAGCCGCGCTAAAATTTTCTCCAATCTTAATACCCGTTAACTCCCTAAAAGGAATATCTTCAGAAAGGCGATTGATATGTTCTTGAACATGAATAAGCAGAGCAGAGGCTTGATTCCGGAAAATATAATAACAAACGAAAGCGGGGATAGAAATCAACAAACCTGCCGCCGTCGCCACAAGTACTTCGCCGATAGCCGCGGACAACGCTCCGGGATCACCAACACCTTTTGACCCAATGACTTCAAATGCCTTGATCATACCAAAAACCGTGCCCGTCAATCCGATCATGGGTGACACAACCCCGATGACTGACAAGTAACTTGTTTTTGTGCGGATAATTGAAGATTCCCGGGCAATTTGTTCTTCCAACCCAAATTCAAAAGCATCCTGACCTTTGCCTACGCGTTCGAGTCCTCCACGCATGACATTGGCAAGATAACACGGGTTCGCTTTACAGACCGTCCAAGCTTCCTGGTAATTTCCGGCTGACATGGCTTGTCTAAGTGATGCAAAAAGCTGAGGAGGTACAACTTTAGGTTTCCGGAGTCGCACGAGACAATCAATGATGAAAGCTAAACAAACAGCAGAAGTAATAAAAAGCGGCATCATGATGACCCCGCCATGCTTAATATAATCCCACAAAGTTTTGGATTTATGAACTGTGCCCCCGGCTCCTTCGGCTGGGGCTGCTTCGCCTGCAGCAGGCTCTTCTGCATAGGATTGCGAGGGTTGGACGACGGCCATCGAGCCGGTGAGCAATATCAAAAAGAGGAATAGACGACTGAGTTTTTTAATCTTCGACATATCGGGTAGTACTTCTGGGTTTAATCGGAGAACTCATTGCACATATATCTTTGGAACACCAGTCGCAGGGTTTTGTTCCCTACGTAGTGCGTCCGCACGTGCCTGAGCCTTTTCCGAAAGTTCTTTATATCCTGGGTAAACGACAGCGGACAGGAGGTAATGTTCCAGAGCGAGTGGATAGTTTTTTTGCTGATCATAACATTGACCGACAATGTAATGAGCCTCACAAAACGCTCGCTCCTGAGCTAACGTCGGCGATGCAACCTTAGTGGATTCCGCTAGGTAATCCTGTAAAAGCTTCAAGGGCGTTTGATAATCCTTTTTATTAAAAGCGAGCTTCGCCAACCCCACGTTAGCTCGACCTTTTTCGGCGGGATAAAGCTTTTCGAACTCCTTATAAAGGGGTTCTGCTTTTGCATAATCTTTCAGTTCAACGTAAGCATCAGCCACACTAATCATCGCGTCGGAAATTTTTGGATCGATGGCCCCTTTGTATTTAGCGACTAAAGGGTTGAGCTGGCTGATAACCGCATTGAAGTCGCCTTTGGACCGAGCGTTTAATCCCAGGGCGTAGCTTGGGGGCAGGTCGAGCGTTAATTTTTGGATGTCTTTGTTAAAATACTTAAGAGTGGCCCCACCCTGTTTAATATGAACCCCGTCAGGATCCACCTTAACAACCTCGCCGCGAACGATTTCTATACGCGTCCCAACCTTTTTTTCGAGCACATCATCGGCTTGTAATCCAATTAAGGTCATTACACCAACACAGAGAGTCAAGATTAAGTTGCGCGCCATAGTAGCTAAAATACGTAAAAAAGCGGTTGGTCACTAGTAACAGAGGGGTTGAGCACCGTCAAATCAATATGCCCTTTTATGTAAAAATTTAAAGACGTAATTGCAAAATAGGCAAATACCGCTAATAAATCTTTCCTTTCTTCACATCAAAAAACGTGGGGTTAACCAGAAAAACTTATGCTTCCATTAATAAATCGATATCAAAAACCGCTGATGATTGTGTTTTCTTCCATTATTATCCTCAGCTTTGTCGTTTTTTTTACCCCCGGTCAGTCCTTTACGGGAACGTCCTATGCCTTTAAAGTGGATGGAAAACGCATCACTCATAAACAACTCCAAGAAGTGGCCGACCAAATTTCTGCGTTTATGGGCGGAAATTCCGGCATCGATAACAACCGTTTGAGAGCCGAAGCCGTTCAAATGGTTGTGTTACGCGAGAAAGCTAAGACTCTTGGCATTAATGCATCGACCGATGAAGTGCTTGATCGAGTTCTAAAAAACAAAGCATTTCATACAGACGGTAAATATGACCATGCCAAATTTGAATTATTTGAAAAAAAATTAACCTCGGAACGAGGTTTGCCCCGCAATTCCCTGACTTCACTTCATGAGCAGGACATTATCCGCGAAAAAACGGCTCACCTGATTTCCTCATCTGTGCAAGTGACTCCTACAGAACTCTTGGATGTTTACAACCAGTATAACGAAAAGGCCACGATTCAAGTTATTCGTTTTGAACCGGAAACGTATCGTAAGCAGATCACACCTCCATCGAAGGACGAAATCCAAGCTTATGTCACCCAAAATGCTTCAGTCTTGTTAACCCCGCAAAAAAGAAAAATTGAGTACGTGCGCATCCCATATAGCACAAACGAAAAAATCGATGAATCCAAACTCAATGCCGAGTACGAACGATACAAATCAGTCCTGAATGATAAATCCGGCAAACCTATGCCGGTTGAAGAAGGTAAAAAGGTGATCAGGAAAGAACTGACTGCCGAAGCCGGGCGCCGTGTGGCCCTTGAGGTTGCCAATAAAATCGTTGAAAATACCATGCCCAATGACGATCAAAAGCTTTTGACCTTTGCCGAATCAGCCAAAAAAGAAAACGTTCCGCTCGTAGAAAGCCCTTGGATATCTGCGGAGGATGATGGAAAAAATCTGCCAAATCCAGCGATGGTAGGCGAAGTTTTCAAACTCGTTCCATCCCGCAAAATGACCGATCCCTTGCAAGCCAACGACGCGGTTTACATCTTGAGTCTAAAAGAGGTTCAAGAACCACAACCAATGGAATCAAAACAGGCTGAATTGCAGGCGTTCCAAGCATTGACGCAGCAAGCTATTTTTAAAAAAATGACCGATCACGCCGCTGCGGTTCAAGCTCAATTTCAACAGCAATCCGGTCAAGGCGCATCCTTCGAAAAAACAGCTGCCGCCTTGGGCTTGAAGGTCACCTCGATTCCATCTCAGTCCATTCTTGAAAGATCAACCTCTCGTGTACAGGGCGACGTTTCAGAAATGGTGATTCGCGAAGTCGCGGCAGGTCTCCCATCAGGTCAGGTATCAAATTACCGGCCCATTGAAGGGGGCGGAGTAATTGTGTTTGTCAAAGACCGGACTATCCCGACCGAGGAACAATGGAATAAAGACCGCGAGTCATTTGCGAAGACCTATGAAACGGGTAAAAAAGAAGCTGCCTTTGGTGAGTGGCTTTTGTTTGAAACGGCTAAAACAGGTGCACTCGCCAAGAATCTAGAATAAGACCAAAGACATGAGTGACCTTCAAATCGTGCCGAATCCGCAGCTCAAAGATATTATCGTTTACGAACCCGGCAAGCCGATTGAAGATGTCGCCCGCGAATGGGGTTTGGACCCCGCGTCCATTATCAAATTAGCGTCTAATGAAAACCCGCTGGGTCCGTCACCCAAAGCGCGGGAAGCGATGAGGCAATCAATTGAGAAATGTCATTTGTACCCGGATGGGGGTGGGTATTATCTACGCCAAGCGATCGCGAGTAAGTTCAGCCTGGATTTGGGGAATATCATTCTAGGTAATGGTTCAAATGAAATTATTGAGTTCCTCGGGCACGCATTCCTGAAACCGGGTGATGAAGTGGTGATGGCGCGTCATGCCTTCGTCGTTTACAAACTAATGGCAACCTTGTTCGGCGCCTCCACAGTTGAAGTGGATGACCCCGGTTTTGTTCATGACCTTCCGGCCATGCTTAAAGCCGTCACGCCCAAGACCAAACTGTTTTTTATTGCCAATCCGAATAACCCCACTGGCACAATTGTTTCCGAAGCGAGTCTCATCAATGTCATAGAATCCATCCCAGATCATGTCATTGTGGTGATCGATGAAGCCTATTATGAGTTCCTCGACAACCCTCCCCGCACCATCGATCTCGTAAAAAAATATCCTAATATCCTCCTGATGCGTACTTTTTCAAAAATCCAAGGCCTCGCAGGACTCCGAATTGGATACGGCATAGCGCCCTCACCGCTTGTCTCGATACTCCAGAAAACGCGGCAACCTTTTAACGTGAACGCGATTGCTCAAGCAGGAGCCTTAGCCGCATTGGCAGATAACGAGCACATTGCCAGGACCAAAAAGATTACTGACGAAGGCCGGGTTTACTTGGAAAAGAGCTTCTCGGAATTGAACCTGCCTTGGACCAAAAGCGCTGCGAATTTTATCCTCGTTAAAGTGGGTGGCGAAGGGGCTGGGAAACGTATTTTTACGGAACTTCAAAAACGCGGAATCATTGTCCGCGATATGACAAGCTACCGATTACCGGAATATATCCGCGTCACAATAGGGACGCACGCTCAGAACAGTCAGTTCATCGAAGAGCTGCGCAAGGTCCTGTAATAACCGGATTCGAGATCCGGTTTCCTTAAATGGGCTATTTTAAAGCTTATTGCACTTTGACGATGCCTGAGCCCTTGGCAATTTGCCCAATAACGTGAGCTCGCATTTTTAACGTTTTCGCGATGCCCAATGCTTTATTAACTTCGCTTGGAGAAACGACAAAGGTGTATCCAATACCCATATTGAAAACTTGATAACTCTCTTCAAAGTTCAGTTTCCCACGTTCGCATAAAAACTGAAATAAGGGAGGAACAGGCCAGGATTTGGAGTCAATCACTGCATCGACACTTTTGGGTAGAACACGCGGCAAGTTGTCCATGAGCCCACCACCCGTAATATGCGCCATGCCTTTGATGATCACCCCTTTTTTCATCATTAATCGCACGAGCGGCAAATAATTAATGTGAACGTTTAAGAGCATTTGCCCGACAGATTGTTTATGACCCGGGATCTTATCCGACATCGCCATTTGGAGATCGTCAAAAAGAATACGGCGCGCAAGTGAATACCCGTTGGTGTGTAACCCACTCGATTCAACACCAATAACGACATCACCCTTTTTAATTTTTTTGCCATCAACGATTTTGGGCTTGTCGACAATCCCCACGATGCAACCGACTAGGTCATATTCACCCACTTGATAAATCCCGGGCATCTGCGCCGTTTCACCGCCTAGAAGGGCACACCCTGATTGCGCGCAGGCCGTGGCAAGGCCGGAGAGAAGTTCATTAAAAACCTTCGGTTCAAGTTTGCCTGTGCCGATGTAATCAAGAAAATAAAGGGGTTCAGCCCCAAGGACAGCAATGTCGTTCACGCAATGATTCACCAAATCTTGTCCAACGGTGTCATGCTTTTTGAGGGCAAACGCCAGTTTAAGTTTGGTTCCCACCCCGTCGACGCTGCTGACAAGGACAGGATCTTTCATCCCTTTAAAATTCGCGCGAAATAACCCGCCAAACCCGCCGATCTTTCCCAACACTTCGGGGCGCATTGTTTTGGCGACCTTTTGTTGAATAGTGGCTTTAACACGATTCCCAAGATCGACATCAACACCCGCACGCGCATAAGCTTTCTGAACTGAACTCATAATAATGTCTACATTGATGGTTGCATTCTTCCATGTCAATATCGTCGGCAGAACCTTGATCTGATTCCTTGAAAGGGTCGGGCTGTCATAAGCCACATTTTCCCCGTCTTCGCCCTTATTCCGCGACCGGCCTAGCGTTGGCTGGTCGCGAGATCATAGAGATTTCGACGGCCAGCCTGGTCCCTGTTTTCCTACCGTTTTTTAAACCGCTTTGTCGTGGTTATCAGGGATGCGCATGCAATAGAAAGACCGATACACAAAGATGAGAGCTATGATAAAGAACAATACTCCTATTCCCATCTTCACATTCTGATTCTCCATGTGCACCGCAATTTCAACAGCTAACAACCCAAACAGTGTTGTAAATTTGATGACCGGGTTCAATGAAACAGAGGATGTGTCTTTGAAGGGATCACCGACCGTGTCCCCAACGACTGTTGCCGCATGGAGGGGTGTTCCTTTTTCGCGCAAATCCACTTCTACGATTTTTTTAGCATTATCCCAAGCGCCACCTGCGTTCGCCATAAAGATAGCTTGGAAAAGACCAAAGAATGCGATGCCAACCAGGTATCCAATGAAGAATTCGGCATTAAAAAAGGGCAGTGCCAGCGCGAAGGAGAAAATGACAATAAAAATATTGATCATTCCTTTTTGTGCATACACCGTACAGATTTCGACAACTTTTTTTGAATCTGCAATGGACGCTTCGTCATTATCTAACTTCATGTTTTCCTTAATGAAAACAACCGCTCGATAAGCCCCTGTCACAACCGCTTGCGTGCTGGCGCCTGTAAACCAATAAATGACCGATCCGCCCATTAACAGACCAAGCATGATCTGAGGTTGTACGAGACTCAATCGCGAAACAATGCCCGGTTCCATTTTTTCCAGAAGCATGATAATCCCAAATATCATGGTTGTCGCACCGACGACCGCCGTGCCAATTAAGACCGGTTTGGCTGTGGCTTTAAACGTGTTACCCGCACCGTCTCCCTTTTCCAATTCAAGTTTTGCACCTACAAAATCAGGTTTAAATTTGAAATCCCTTTCAATTTCAGCGCCAATTCCAGGCCGGCTTTCAATGCGAGAGAGTTCGTAAACGCTCTGAGCGTTATCTGTGACAGGTCCAAAACTGTCTACGGCAATCGTCACCGGGCCCATACCCAAAAAGCCAAAAGCCACCAACCCAAAAGCAAATATCGGTGGCGCAAAACTGTAGGTATTCATCAGGTCCATCACGGATGCATGTTGACTGAATTTAAAGCTCAATAACATAAGCACCAAAATGACAAGGCCAGTCCAGAAAGCGGAGAAATTTCCTGCGACGAATCCGGAAAGAACGTTCAAGGACGCCCCCCCATGTCTCGAGGCATTCGTCACTTCTTTAACGTGACGTGAATGGGTACTAGTGAAAACTTTTGTGAACTCTGGGATCAAGGCTCCCGCCAGTGTTCCGCAAGAAATGATACAGGACAACACCCACCATAAGTCAGGCCAACGGTCTCCAAGCAATACCTTGCTCGCAGCGAATGTCACAATAATGGAAACGATGGATGTGATCCAAACGAGGTTCGTTAAAGGATGCTCCCAATCAAAACCTTTCTTTCCAGTCCATATACTTTTACTGATGACCTGATTAATTTCGTACGAGACGACGGAGGTGATCACCATAAGAATACGCATGGCGAAGAGCCAGATAATGAGGGTGGCACCGGCCGTGGAGTCAGGTCCAAGCGCGAGGGCGATAAAAGCAATTAAAGCTACACCTGTGACGCCATAGGTCTCAAAACCGTCAGCTGTAGGTCCAACTGAATCGCCCGCATTGTCACCTGTACAATCCGCGATTACACCCGGATTTTTGGGGTCATCTTCCGGAAGGTTAAAAACAATTTTCATCAGGTCAGCCCCGATGTCGGCGATCTTCGTAAAAATTCCACCGCAAATACGCAGGGCACTGGCACCCAAAGATTCACCTATCGCAAACCCGATAAAACACGCCCCAACCAAATCTTTTGGAAGGAAAGTCAGGATACAAATCATGAAGAAGAGTTCAACACACACCAGTAAGAGACCTACGCTCATTCCGGCTTGAAGAGGGATAAACAAGGTCTGGAGCGGGTTGTTTTTGAGAGAGGCAAAGGCTGTACGGCTGTTGGCCACCGTATTAATTCGGATCCCGAACCAAGCGACACCGTAGCTTCCCAGAATTCCAAGAATGGACGCCATAAGAATCAGAATAACCGGCCCAACTCCTTTTCCCTGAAGGAAATAAAAGTAATAAACGATACAAACGGCAATTAATACCCAAAGGCCGGCGAGGAATTTGCCCTGTTGCCACAAGTACGTTTTGCATGTTTCCCAAATGATATTCGATACGTCGCTCATGACTTTGTGCACAGGTAACGCCTTGGTCTGGCTGTACTTCAACAGTGCAAACAATGTCCCCAACATACACACCACAAGCCCAGCGTATAAAACGGCATGTCCGCTTAGCTTGCCGTCCATAAAGCTTACCTGATCAAGCGGTGGTAAATTAATATCGGCTTCACCGGCGAATGCGGAAACCCCTGATACAAAGAGAATTAAGAGAATAAGAATTTGCTTTGATTTTAACCAAGACATTGTGACTCCTGTAAAGTGTGTCTGCCCAACGGATGACTCCCAACTTTTCATCCTCCCGAGCAAGCGGCGAAGGTATGGAGCCACGCCGAGACTGTCAATTTTTATTTGTACACTCTTAAACTCAAGCGCTTCTACACGCTTAATTTTTCAAGTGTATCTTGCGTTTCTTCCACGTATGAATTTGCAAATGGTGACTGGCGTTAAGACAAAGTTTATATGCGTCCGTCTCCTCGACGGCCGTGCCGGTTAAGGACGTATCCGGCAACGTGACATCATATGAGGATGTTCTATTCCAAAATCCTCTCTGCCCAACAATTTCATGGTCTTTTTAAACAATCTGCTCAATGGTCAGCGCCTCCAAAATGCCTGGCCGGCCAGTCCCAAGGGCTCGCCTGTAGTTGCGCAAACTACGCCTCCTCTTTGAAGACTTCCCAAAAAACCATAATCTGATTTTAATCGGCCAACCTTACCTCATGTCCACCCTCCACCTTTCAGTCAATGAAGACATCAAATCGCGAGTCACTTTTTCAGTCATCCTTAAACGAATAGTTTGTCCCTTCGAATTTTTTGGTCGCGCGTATGATCACCAAAATTGCCAAGCGCCCCGTTTAAGAACATAACAAGCGAGAAGCAAGTTAGTGAAGGCGTGTGCGAGTACGAATTTGAATGCCGAACTAAGGAGCCGCAGATTGAGAAAAAAACGCATACAGGATTGTTTATAACGTGCTGTTACGCGACAAAGAGTCAGAAAAGATAATTTCACACGAAGCCACGAAGGTTTGCGAATAGTTAACCGCAGATTCAAAAAGATTCACTCAGATTGAGGAAACGCCTAGGGAAGGAATATTGTAAAACGCAATAGTATAGACGCGAATGTGCCTGCCATGTCGGCGGCAGGCCCCTTAGGGGCAAATGCCTTGATTAGACTTTCCTGTAGAACTTATCTTAACCAACCTTCGTGTGAGACCAAAGTTTGATCGTTTGTCCGTTCCTTCGGATTGGTCACGCGGATTAAGCCACATTCTCTACGTAGAGGAATTTTTGGAATCCTGCGAATACCATGAGAATTTCTTCCGGCTTGCCGAGATCGGCCAAGGCATCGTTGAGGGCGTTGTTGTATTTGAGGTTAAGGAGGGGCGTCAGTTTTTCTTGATCGAGCTCTTCCACTCCCACTTGCACATAGTGTGAAAGCACGAAGTCGAGGAAGACCTGCTGTTTGCTATTGAAGTGGGTAGTGATTTCGACCTTCGCCTTGGATGCTCTTTCCTCGCGGGTCAGCGTGGGCAGAGCGTAAGCCACATACGCGAGCACATCAAAGAGATCGCTCTTCTCCGCATCGATGATCTTCTGCATCTCCACAAGTTGAGCGTGGCCGAATCCCTTCTCCGTGAGTCCGTCCAGCAGCATGCGGCGTGTGGCCGGCTCGCTCCACAGCGCGCGTAGTTTATCTTCGCTCTCGAAGAACTCCGGCAGCTTGCCGAAGAGTGTTTCCATGAACTGTTGCGCGGACATCGGTGTGCCGTCGGGATGCCAGAACGTGGTCATGGTCATATGCTGGATCGTGCGGGCTTTGCCATCGGCGAGTTTCACTTTGATCTTCTTTTTCTTGCAGATGCATGGACGCTGGCCGCACTTCTTACACGGCTCTTTTGGGCACGGGGGGGACGGGCATCTCAATCTCAAGTAGTTCAGACTTCACCAGACTTGGAATTGTCGTCCCACGGTTCAGAGCACTGAAATCGTAGGTCAGGCAAAAGTAGAAGAGAAACTTGGAATCCAATTCGTTTAGCGCGGATAGTCCGAAGGCGGTATCCACGTTCCAGAATGGGGTGTCGGTAAAGACAGGGCTGTTAATATTTCCCTTACGACCAATGATTGTCGTCCCGGCTTTGCAGATGAAATCTGTGGCCATTCCCATCACTTTGCCCGCACTTCCGTAAATGGGATAGGTGCCGGAATCAGACAGCACATCTCGCTGGTTTTTCCCGTTATGGATCTCCAGAACTTCTGCAAAGCGCTTCATTTCCCACCCCATCTTCATAACAGCAGCCCCTTTTCGGCTTTGCTCCGGGACCCCTTGATGGTTTCCAGCACCTCTGCGCCGAGCCGGGGAATGGGAGTCATGGGAAGAATGGGAAGTATGGCGTTGCGGCCAGCACTGCCGACAACGGGCCACGAATGGGCAAAATCGAAAAGATAGGGGCCCTGCCACGGAACCTCCCCATGACTCCCATGACTCCCATTTGTAGTGGCTTTCATTTCTTTGGCGATTGGTTGCGGTGGGCTAGACGCGCCTTGAACATACGCTCGCGCAGGCCACCCTGGTTCAGGAAATCCTTTTCCAAGTAGCGGAGTTGCTGGTCGAGCAGGTAATTCGCCTGATGGATCAGGCAGATAGCGATATTTGCCAGAACCTCGGGCGGGCGGGTCTCGACGAACTCACGGTAAAGTTCAAAGGTGTGCGGGGTCTTGCGGCCCAGTTGCCGGACGAACTGCGCTTCCTTGGAGTCTTTATCCCAGATGGCGTGATCGCGCACGCGCAGGTAGTCTCGGTAATCGGCGAGCAGTTCTTCCAAGCTCGCCCGGCCCACGCTGGTGAGTTTGAGTTCGGTTTCTTTAGAAGTGAGTGCGGCCTTGCTGCCTTCGAGGATGTTCTGTTTACAAGAGCGAGCGGACTGGATCATCTGGTCAACCGTGCGGTCGCCTCTGCCGAGATACTTGTGCGCAAAGCGGAAGGTGAGGTCGTAGATGACCTCAGCTTTTTGGTAAGAGAGGAGCGTCTGGTAATCGCCGCGCGGTGGGATGATGGGATGGGAGATGTTTTTCCCATCACTCGCATTCTTCCTATTCTTCCCATCGTCTGTCATAGCAGCCTCTTGATATTTTCCAGCACCTTCGCGCTCTCGGCATCCAGCGCGGCGATCTCTTCCATGATGGCCAGCGGGCTGCGGTGCGCCACGGCCTCGCCGCCGTTGGGGTTCTTCACGGAGAGGTCGTAGGTGGCGTGGTCGATCGTCCGGGCATCCACGCTCCAGCTTTTGGGCGAGTCGGCGAGATCGGCGTCGTTGAGCGGGTTGGTCTTCCCCATGCTCCGGCCCGGTTCGAGCTGGTAGAACCAGACTTTGCGGGTGGGCGCGCCTTTCTCGAAGAAGAGCACGACGGTCTTCACGCCCGCGCCCTGAAACGTGCCGCCGGGGCAGTCGAGCACGGAATGGAGGTTGCAGCTTTCCAGCAGGTGTTTCCTCAATCTCACGGAGGCATTGTCGCTATTCGAGAGGAAGGTGTTCTTGATAACCACGCCGCCGCGTCCGCCGGCCTTGAGGATTTTGATGAAATGTTGGAGGAAGAGGAATGCGGTCT
>JAWXCD010000133.1:0-22372 GCA_034440535.1 Verrucomicrobiota bacterium
ACCCGTACCCCCGCAAACCCCCGAAATGATGGGATCCTTGATTGAATCCACTGAATCAATTACGCAAATGATGAAGCCGCTCATGATTTTATTAAACGCGGTAGCGCATTTTTCCGTATTTTTATTCGGCTGCGCCGGCGTTTATAAAGCGAGTACCCATTCAAATGTGATAAACAAAATCACTTAGCTGTGAGGGAAACATAGACCAATGTAGCCTAGAGAAAGTAAATGTTGGCTCGAGAGTGGTGCGAACAAAATTGAGTTCAACGTCTTCCGCGATGGCAAACCAAAGTTGATTACCTTAAAGTCCCCGTTTCCCTCAATAGCAGTCCTTTAAGTCGTAAGGAGATGTTTTATACAGGTGCTTTAGTTTTCCCCCATCGCCGACAGTTTTCAGAAAATGGCATTTAAATGACCAATAATTTGTCTGTCCCCGTTGACGTAGTCCCCGTTGACGTAATCAGATTTCCCATCAGTGTCGCCACCTCGGCTCCGTCATGTGGAGGTTCGTAAATCCGAAGGGACAGACAAACTGTCCGTCCCCTTTGATGCTACTTCTCTTTCCCCGTGACGTGCGGGTAAAACCATATTATACGTTCAGGCATATGACCAAGACCACGCAAAAGAAATCGAACAAATCCAAGCTTCTGTGTTTTGCCGGACTTTGGGGGTTGATGGATGATCCGAAGCATCGCGGAATGACCCGCTTGGAGGCGATGAAACGGTCCAAAGCTGCGGGGTTTGACGGTATTGCCGTCGGGGCCGATGGGGAAATGATTCGCGAAACCTATGAAGTGGGTCTCGACCGCCTTTGCGGCGCCAGTTGTAACGAAACAAATTTCGCACAAAGCATCCTGGTGGCGCACTCCACCAACTCGCGCCGGATTAACGTGCAGTTTTATGATCACGACACTCCCCCTAAAGTGGCCGTGCGAGGCTGGTTGAAGCTGGAACGTTTTGCCGAACAACTCGGTGCTTCGGTCGACCTCGAAGTGCACCGCGACACCTGCACGGAAACCCCGGAAAAAACCTGGGAAATCGCCGACCGGTATCAGCAGATCACGGGACGTCTCATCCGGATGAATTTCGACTTTTCCCATTTCGCCCTAACCAAACACATTGGCGCTCCCTACGCCAACCGCCTGCTCGAACACCCGGAGCTGATCCAAAATGCGCGCCAACTCCATCTGCGTGCCTTCAATGGGCACCACTGCCAGATTCCGGTTGTGGACGCAAAAGGGAAGCTGACCCCGGAAGGACGCGACTATCTAGAATTCGTTGATGCCCTCCTGAAATGCTGGCTCAAAGGCGCGAAGCACGGGGAAGATCTGTGCATCATGCCCGAACAACTGACCTGGGCCGGATACCAGCTAGACACATTCCCCCCCGTCTGGAATGACATGTGCGTGATCATGGAACAAGCCCGGAAAACATGGGCGGCGGTATCTTGATCTGTATTTAGTCCATTCTTCCCTTGATCAGGTTCTAAAGATTGATAACTTTCCGACTCACCCCTCAAACAAGTAATTTTATGTCTGAAGTCACCCAAGCTACAGCTGAAACAAAAGAAGCTTCCGAAAAGAAACAGTCCCCATTTAAAAACGGAAAAGTCAACTGGCATCGTTGTCATGTGGATAGGGCTGTCATGAAAGAACTCATGAAGCAGAGCAACGTACGTCCTCTGATTCACGTTATGACTCAACTGGGTTTGACCATGCTTTCGGGGGCCCTGAGTTGGTACATCCTCGTTCACATTGATCTGGCTAACTGGTTCTGGACAATACCCCTGCTGGCGCTGGCACTCTTTGTCCATGGAACCTTTTACTCCTTTATGGGAGCGGGAGGACCTGTTCACGAGTTGTCCCATAAGACCGCGTTCAAATCCAAGGCTTTGAATGAATTTATCCTACAGGTCTATTCCCTCCTGAGCTATGCAGACTACATCGGATTCCGCGCTAGCCACGTGCGACATCATCAAGTGACCGTCCATAAGGATTACGACGGTGAAGTGGTTCTGCCTCAAAGCGTGGATAAAAAGACCTTTATTCGGGCCTTTTTCCCCCTTTATACGAGCTTCAAGTGGGCTTGGATATCGACATGGATACGCGCTAAGGGGGAAACGCTTAATGACTGGGAAAGAAAGGTCGTTGACGAAGGGGCTCCAGGACTCAAGGAACGTCAGACCAAATGGGCACGGACGATCCTCATTGGGCATTCACTGATTATTGTGGCCTATATCCTGGCTGCGTTCTTGGTTCATTGGTCATTTCTGGTGTTGTTTTTCCTCATCACAGCCGCACCTCATTTGAATTGGTGGCTGGCTCTTCTGTGCGGATTTCCCCAGCATGTTGGGTTGACCCCAAACTCGCGGGATTTCCGTCTTTGCTGCCGGACCTACACAGTCAGTTGGCTTCCCCGCCTGCTTTATTGGCACATGAACTACCATGTGGAGCACCATATGTATCCCGGTGTCCCGTTTTATAATTTGGGTCGCCTGCGTGAAGCGATGAAGGCCGACCTGCCTCCTTGTGAGAAAGGCCTGTGGAATACGTGGAAGGAAATCATGGAAACGGTGAAACGTCAGAAAGAAGATCCGAACTATGTCTTCCTTCCCTTGATTCCCGAGGGCAGCGAAAAGCATCTAGAAGATTCGGAGATTTCCGTCGCCGAAACCGAGGGAATCGAAGCCCCCGGCATTCCGGCCTGAGGGGAGTTGTGAAAATGTTTTGCAATCTTGCGGTGAAGCTCTCGTATTCATATGACTTCAAAATTTTGTCGGAAAGTGCTTGCAGAGAAGGGTGAAACGGCGTTTATTGCTCAACTCCAATATTTGCACCCATAGCTCAATTGGATAGAGCGTCTGACTACGGATCAGAAGGTTTCAGGTTCAACTCCTGATGGGTGCACCAATTAAGTTGTTATATCCCATTGATAATTTGATTGCTGAATTATCACGAAGATTGCAGAATGTAAAAAATGAATAACTCGACTTGTTATTCCCATCAAAGAGCGCCTTGAAGCAGAATTGGATTCGTTTTTTAGGTACTGGAGATGGGCATCCCTGCGATGACCGGTTTCATAGCTCTATCCTCCTTAATTCCGGTGGGCGTTTGTATCTTTTTGATTGCGGGGAGCCCTGCACATATTCGCTCAAAAAGCTCGGCGTCGATTTTAATACCATTGATAAGATTTTTATAAGTCATCTCCATGGAGACCATATCGGTGGGTTCCAAATGCTCATGCAAGGGATGTGGTTGATGAAAAGGAAAGCCGCATTGGCCGTACACATTCCAAAGGAAGGGATCGAGCCAGTTAAAGGGATGCTTGAAGCGGGGTACCTCTTTGACAACTTGATGGGTTTTTCTTGGAAAATGGAACCGCATGTTACAGGCAAAAAAGTCAAAATCTTCGACGGAACCGTAACAGCCTATCCATCGTCTCACCTGCAAATGCTCAAGCGCGCGTTCGGTTTAGGGGATCAAAGACCCTTTGAGGCGTTCAGTTTTAAAATTGAAATCAAAGGCATTCGCATCGTATTTTCAATGGACTTAGGAGCTCCCCAGGATTTGGATTCCTCCTTGAAAAACGGGGCTGACGTGTTGGTGTGCGAGCTGGCGCATTTTGATTTGGAAGATATTTTTAATTATCTCGCAGGAAAAGACATAAAGAAGATCATTTTTACTCACGTAGGAGGCCCTTTTTACAAGGACTTACCACGAGTCAAACGAATGGCGACACGATTGCTGAAAGGCAAGACCGTAGTGTTCGCAAAGGATGGAATGCAGTTGGGCATTTAATGAAAATGCCGGCTTTATAGTGATCTGTTTGATCAGTAAATGCCAAAGATGAATTATTTGATCTGATGCGGTTCTTCTTTCAAATCGTTCAGCACTCGCACAATAAACCGCATAAACTCAAAGGCATCAGCAATTCTCACAGCGCCAACATTAATAAGAATGCGCCGCTGATCGTAGGTCGTCAGATAAAGTACAAATGAATCCCCCAGTTTCTGAGGGATTTCCACCGCTTCGATATCGGAAAAGAGAGTGAAATCGGAGTGAGCAGAATTGACCGTGTATAATCCGAAGTTGGATATTAAGATGTATTCAGAAGGAATCAGATGCGGATTTTCATAAATCCCAATAGGGGTTTCATTCTCTTTGAGGGCGATCAATGCGAGGGGACCCTCGAGACGCGCATCCTTATCGATGACACTTCGATAATGTTTTAAACGTTGCAGGATACTATAGGCGCGCATTTTTACCGGCAAATTCATGCCCAACCTTACGCTTTAAACGGCGCAGGGTCAAAACAGAGATTTCTACCCTATGAGGTATTGAGGGTAATTTGCTGGATGAGTTTTGTGTGGGTAATAAGCATTATTGGACACAATATAAACGAGTTAAGATACAGACAAGTTTGAGGCTATATGCTATTTTAGACAAAATTATGAATAGCGCCGAAATCTCTGATGTTACGACCAGTTCCACCCGTCAACCTCTGATCGAAGCAGATTCCAAGTTCCGCCCAAAAACCATACCTCGGCTGAATGATTGGCAATACTTGGAGCGGTCCATACACAGAATGATCTGTGCATGGGGTCGGCGTTTTGGTGAATGGGATGATAAAGCTAGCATTCATAAAATGGTATGGGATCAAGCTGAGTGTGTACGCCGGTTGCGTCAGCGAGTGGAGGAGTTTCCCGCAGGTAAACCCGATGAACCTGTGAGTTGCCGCCTAGAGGCGTTGGCAAACATCGTGTTACAAGCGCCATCGAAGGAAGATTGGTTAGATGGAGTTTTCCAGGTTCTCACGATTGGCATAGTGCGCAGTTACATGATTTATACAAAATCGGCTCACAACGTTCACGATGCCCCGACGATTGCCGTCATTCATGAGATTTGCACCATCAAAGAGCAGCACCGCCTATGGCTACGGGATTATCGCCGCCGGAATCCACACACCATTGATGCGGCATACAAAGCGTCGATAGAAGAAGCCTTGAAAAATCTGGGCAATCTAGAAATGGAAATTGGATTCGAAGACGGAAAAATCGCGCAACCATGTGGGGTAGCGATTCAATTTAGACCTATTGCTGAGGCCGAACTTCCAAAAGCAGCCTTAAAGGCACCTGACGCGAGCAAAGTTTCCGTATATACGAATATCGATTTTCATTCGAATATAGAGACCAGGCGTATTTTTTGGTGCTTCGGGTACATGTTGGAAATCAATCTCGCGGATCAGCAGTTGGCTTGGATATATGATGCGACCTACATGCCATGGGCGTTTCATCATGATGTATCTAGGCATTTATGGGATGAATCGCGGCATGGTCAATCGGGATACTCCCGGTTTCTTGATTTTGGATTGACCCACGAGTTTATTGGGTTTTCTAGAAATAACAGTGACCCCAATGTGTTGCAGCCCACCATGACACCCAAGGACCTTTATGAAGTTATGTACAATGTGGGAATGCTCGCTGAGACGAGTCATTTTAATGTAAAGAACGAAGCGTACACAGACTTTCGTGAGGGAGGAGATCTTGAGTCTGCGGAGATGATGCTCTTTGACATCATTGATGAGACGACCCATGTACAGTACACCCATCGTTGGCTGCCCATCATAGCTAAGCACGCAGAAGTTGAACTTGGAGATTACAAGGGACGTGCAGCACAGGCCCTAAAACAGTGGGCAATAGATGCGGAGACATATAGACAAAAGACATTGCCCAATCTTGATTGTTCCCCTGAAAACCCGCACTGGAAAAGATACAACGAAATAAAGGAAATTATGCGGGCAAAAAAGCCCTTTTCCAACGTGGACACCTGTGCGCCTCGAACCAAACTTCATTATTTCTGGGGCAGCGCCGATTAACGAAAGTTCATGGGCACGCAACCCCTTTGGGGTTGTGTGTTGGTTGACTTTTACCCAGGGTTTATCGAGGACGAGCAACCCTGGACTATGTGACGAAATCCCTTTGGGATTTTTTTTATAGACCTTCAGGTCTCAGGGTGCCTGGTTTGCACCAGGGTTTGATGAATCCCTTTGGGATATTTTTGGGATGGTAATGTGCAAACCATAAACCCCACGTTTGACAGCAGCATCTATCTTTGTCCTGACGCTCATAAGTCCAATAATCGGATTGGCTTTTTCCTTCATCTCCATTTCCGTCCTATAGTTTACATGGCTGGCTCCTCGCGAGTTCTCGCGATGAATCCCAAAGGGATTCCGCCATAAAGCCCAGGGTTGCGGAGCTACCCTGGGTTAAGATCGAAAAATCGGCTCAACCCCAAAGGGGTTGCGTCTCAATTTAAATGCGAAGGATGCCCGCGAGTTTCGGGAGAACGTGGGGTTAGCTTTCGGATTTTACGACTTCGCTTGTCTGTAGTGGCTCTTAAAACCGCGCCAAGGCGAGGTGAATGCTCAATCAGAACTTTCTATAACTGCCGACGGCTACGCCTTGGATCACTAGTTCAGCAGCTGGAATCAAATCTCGGTATTTGGGGTTTTCAGCTTTGAGGTATGATGTGCCATTTTTCTTAACGAGACGTTTCAAAGTACTTTCACCATCGATGAGGGCAGCGACAATATCACCCTCGCGAGGTTGGGAATTCTCAATGATAACCAAGTCGCCGTCTAAAATACCTGCGCCTTCCATGCTGTCGCCCTTAACCGTCAGAGCAAAACCTTTCTTTTGGACACCCGAAGAAAAGAGAGCAGGGGGTATTTCAAGCATACCCAGTGGAAGTTGCGATTGAAGTTCAGGATGACCAGCCCGAATAGGCCCATACACGGGAATCATCGGATTGTCTGGGCGGTCCTCAACGACGCAGGCGACTTGGAGACTCCGCGCCTTACCTGCATTTTTAATGAGCCCTGCGATTTCCATTCGATCGAGGTGATATGACACGGACCGGGGAGACGCGAATTTTAGGTGTTTCATGATGTCTCGAACTGTGGGCGCGTACCCGTGCTTCGATTGAAACTTCGACATGAACTTTAATATTTTCTCGTGAACAGAATGCATGATGCGAGGACTATATCATACACAAGTATAACTTTGCAAGGCCCTATTTATAAAAATTGTCAAAGGGATAGGAAGGACAAGGAACTTATTTTATCTTCGCCGCGTCTTTCCACAGAGTTTCCAAACCGTAAAACTCGCGTTTGGATTTATGGAAGATATGCACAATGACGCCACCGTAATCGAGGACGACCCATTGGCTGATCGATGAACCATCACGCCCGATGTTCTTGACGTTATCCTCCTCCATGAGGCGGCGTTCAATTTCATTGGCCAAGACTTTAAGATGCGGCTCACTTGTTCCCGATACCAACACGATATAATCGGTGATGGATGAAAGGCCTTCGACTTTCAGAATGAGAATGTCCTCCGCCTTTTTGTCCTCGATGATGGATCTGATCCTTTTAGCGAGAGTGAGATAATGGTCTGCGGATGATTTTGTTTTTTTGACGGGTGGCACAATAATGACTTTGGTTCTTTTCTGTTCTCTTAAAAACTAATCAGGTATAGAAACATAGTCAACCTGTTGTCGTCACATGTCGCGAATAACTCAACCATTCATAATTGTCACTGGAGGGCCCGGATACGAGGAAATTGATTCCGTCCGCCGGATTACGAACTTTTCTACCGGCAAGCTGGCCACCACTTTGGCCAATTTTTTAACGGAAGCAGGGTGTTCAGTTTGCAGTCTTATATCCGACGCTGCGCCGTATTCAGGCGTGAACAAGGCGCGATGGGTGATACCATTCTCTAATTCAAAAGACATTCTGGAAAAATTGAAAAAATTTGAGACCAAGCAAGTACGCGCCGTTTTCCATGCAGCGGCGTTGAGTGACTTTACTGTCGCAAAGGTGGAATCCAGAAGCGGCACAAAACTATCAAGAACGGGAAAAATCCTCTCGACAGAATCGCCCATTATTTATTTAAAGCCCTCGCCCAAAGTCATCAAACACCTCCGGACCCTGTTTCCCAAAGCATTTTTAGTAGGTTGGAAATATGAAGTGACAGGAAAGCCTATGGGTGTGATCCAGAAGGGAACGCAACAGATTTTATTAAATAAGACCGACCTTTGTGTGGTGAACGGCCCTGCGTATGGAAACGGGTTTGGAGTCGTGAACGATGAGGGTTTAGCGGGCCATGTCAGTAATGACAAAGCCTTATTCCGCATCCTTTTGAAGAATTTGTCTCGGCACAGGTAACGGAAGAGTGGGGCCCTTGCTCAGGTTTGAGGGCATAATGGGTTTTATTTCGCGTATTGATAAGACATCAGTAGTGGATACGGGGGCTTTCCAAGGGGAATTATTGTAGTAAGTAAACTCAATTGATTCCGAAGAAACCGTGAGTTCTGAAACACTGACAGTACGTGACTCTGATCTCTTCATGGTCACAGTTCGTGCATCCGGTTGTTGATCCGTGGAGAAGTGGAAATTGTGGAGCGCCTCTGGTGACATTTGGGGGTTCTTTAATAAAAACTCTTGCCAGAGAATTTTTCGATAAAGGCTTGGATCATTGCCCCCTTCATTACTACCCGCCCATATTTGTGGACCCGATAACGAGTGGTAAGAATGAAGCATACGGCCGTCCCATTTCCAGGAGAGGATTTTGGGATCACGCTTTGGTTTTGGAATGAAAGTGATTAATTGAAAGGGAGCGTAAAGCGGAAGATTGAGCAGGCCAAACCGAACTCTGAGTTCCTCTTCGTCCAAGCTACCGAGCAGTTTTTTGATAATACGAGATCGGCTTTTTTCGCCATGGCGTTGAGTTTTTGAGAATCCATTGATGATACATGCGACAATACCATTCTCCTGGACCGCCAACCAAGTTCCAGAGGCAGCCGGGTCACTCGGGAAGAGACATTGCACGTTGTTGACGATAGTTAGGTCGGGTCGCGTGGCCTTAGGTCGAGCCCGACTCTCATCTCGATTAAAAAAGAGGAGAAAACGACCATCTTCAAAAGGGTAAAAGGTGGCAGTACACATGCGAACATCTTAGGTACCAAGATTTTACAGGTTTTTAAAGCCAAATTTTCAAGGCTCCGCATCTGTTATGAAGACTCATGAACAACGGACAAAACATGCGAAAATCTAAAAAACTGTAATTTTCTTCTCTATGAGAAGCAGTTTTTAACTTCTTTTCAATATAATTTCCATAATCATATCAGGAATAACTTCTAGGTTTCCCAACGTATAAGGTTAGTGTTGTAGGCAGTAGGTGAATTGAACTGTTTCACCTCACAGGTCTTGGAACTGAGTGTTTAAGAGCTTTTTCTTTACATCATTTATTTACTTTGGATTTTGGCTTTCTCTACAAGGACAAACGGCATGGACGCTCAACGGTAACGGAAGTTGGGGCACCGCAGGTAACTGGTCTAATGGTGATCCGGGATCCTCTTCTGAAGCATTTTTCACCAATAACCTTTCTGCAGGCACAATCGCTGTCAATTTAGTTGCGGGCACTAAAGCTAAAAGCATTACGTTTGGTGGAACGAACAACTACACGCTCAATAACGGAAGTCTTAAGTTGGGTACATCCGGCGAAGGGTTCACTCAAGATGGGTCAGGATCAATCACGATAAACTCCGAACTCACACTAGGGGTGAATAAAACTTTCTCTGGAAATGGATCTGGCACAGTTACAGTTAACGGAGTGATTTCAGAGTCTGGCCCCGCGCGTGCGTTGACGAAGGCAGGAAGCTTTACAATGGTTATGACTGGGAACAACACGTACGGAGGTGGAACAATCCTCAGTAATGGGATCCTTCGTGTTCAGGGCAATAACAATGCTCTGGGTACCGGAGGGTTGACCATTTACGGAGGGACCAACGAAGTCAGTGGCCTTACGTTAGCCAACAACATTAATTTCTCAGGAGGCGCATTACGTACGATTGGAACCGTTGCCTCTTCGTTGTTTGGAATTACCACGCTGACCTCAAATGGAACAGTGATAGCAGATGCGGACGTCACCATTGGCGATGCTGCTAACGAACTCACAGGAGCAGGAACATTGATCAAGCTTGGAGCGGAGAGGTTGATTATCAATATGGCCAACAATCTCTCAGGTGGAGTGTGGGTGAAAGAAGGTAGCCTACAGGTCAATAACGATGCCGGCGCAGGGACAGGAACCATAACCATGGATGGCGGAACGCTTCTTTCCACGGGCAACCGTACGTTTACAAACAACCTGAGCATACTTTCTGACAGTGTTTTTTCAGGTACAGGGCAATCCTTTACCTTTAATTCGACATTAGCTACAGGTGTTGCTGGCTCTACTCTGCGCGTGACGAATACATCGGGCACAGGCACTCAGATTTTAGCTTTTGGGAACGCCTAAACTCTTTCAAACAACTTTGCCCTTTCGCAGAATTCCTCGCTACGCTCTTCGTATAGCTCTGGTACACCCGTGCAAAGTTTTATGGGCAATATTAGTGGAGCCGGCACCTTTCAGCATCTGGGTGTGGGCGGCGGGACCGTTATATTATCGGGGAATAACACATTTTCAGGTGGCTCAACTTTATCTTCTCCAGGTGAATTGATCCTTGCGAGCCCAACAGCCTTAGGGATTTCAGGAGACCTGACTGTGAGCGCATATTCATCCACAGTAGGGATTAGGGGGACGAACGTACAAATGGGTAACCTCACCGCAAATTCCGCGGCGACTTTACGAATAAACGAAACCGCGGCCGGTACCTCCGACCGATTTTTGACCATCAATGGAACAGTGTCTGGTACGGCTACTGTCAGCGTTGGTGAAAACACAAATTCAACCGGGAGGCTGAATCTTGTCCTGACAAGCACCAACGCCACCCATACTGCCGCACTAAACCTTGACTCGGGCACGGCGGGATCCAACCCTGGGACACTCATTTTTTCAAATACCACGGGTAGTCAGACGTATTCCGGAGTTATTTCGGGGAGTGCGGGACAAGTGATTAAAGAAGGAGCCGGAACAGCGATCCTTTCTGGAACAGCCACCAACACCTTTACAAATACAACTATTGTTAATGGTGGAACACTTGCCCTAGGAAAAACCGCAGGAATAAATGCCGTGGGCGGCAACATCGCTGTGAGTAACGCCACTCTTCAATTAAATGCCGCTAATCAAATCGCCAACACGGCCTCGATTTCCTTATTCAATTCCTCCTTTAAACTTAACGGGAACAGTGAAACAGTTGCGGCGACTACCGTTGAGGGAGGAACAACCATTATTGATTTTGGTACTAGCGCCAGCCTTTTTAATGCAGGCACTTTTAATTTCGGAGCCAATAACGTGAGCATTTACAATTGGTCCGGAGCTTTATATCAGACCGGAGGAACTGATCAGTTTCTCATCAATGCAGGTATCGGTCCACTTACTAACCAAATTACCTTTTACAGTGATTCCGGCACCACCCTTATTGGGCCGGGAATTGCCGCATCATACGCAGTTGGTGCGGGATTATTTGAACTCATTCCTATTCCTGAGCCCAGCACGTATGCAGGGGTGATCATGGGCATTTTAATTTTAACCTCTGCCATTCGCCGGAAACACCGCGCTTTGAAATCGGCTGTGTAAAAGAGGGGGAATTAAACAAGGCCCTTGATTTTGCGTGGTGGGTCACAAATACTCCCTATCCAATGGATCCTCAAAAAACGGGAGAAGCTTATGACAAAATCGCTGAATGGTGGCAGGAGCAGCATGTCAATTCGAGTTACGGGTTGCCTGCCTTAAAACGCGCCCTTGAATTTTCCACAACGCGGGGCAAGGCACTGGACGTAGGATGCGGCAGTAGTGGCCGGTTCCTCAGAAAGTTTGACGATTTTGGGTATGTACCCGTCGGGGTGGATATATCGGCAAAGATGATTGAGTCCGCCAAACGCCTTGATCCTGAGTTTGAATTTCATTGTGCAAACATCGTTGATTGGGAAATCCCCACCAAGTTTGATTTAATCACGGCCTGGGACAGCACATTTCATTTACCTTTGGAGTGTCAAGAAATGGTCCTTGAAAAGATGTGTCGAGCCCTGACCGATAACGGAGTCATTCTCTTTACGTGCGGGGGGACTTGGGAGCCCGAAGAAATATCAGGAAATTTTCAGGGTCAAACTTTTGAATACAGTACGCTGGGTATAAGCAGCTATTTAAGTCAGTTAGAAAAACATGGCGTGCTCCTTAGGCACCTCGAATACGATCAGTGGCCGGAGAATCATGTCTTTATAATAGGTCAAAAAGCCTCGCCAAAAATCGTTTGATTAAAAATGTTTCATTGGCACGCGTCTAGCATCGTGTGTAAGGGTATGCTTTTAAAAACTATTGCAACCTTCAACAACGTCGAGCCTGCCCTCAAACTGCAACAGTATCTTAAGGAACGCCAGTTTCATGCACAAGTGGTCGACGATGCGCGTTTGCAAAAATATGCGTACTTTTCCAAGCCGTTGGCGAAATTTAAGGTGAACGTGGACACCGGCCAATACGGATCAGCTTTAGTTCAACTCCACAATTGCCCCTTAGCGGGGGAGTTAACCTCTGAAGCTCTGCATTGTCCGCAGTGTGGTTCCGCCCGGGTTCATTACCCGCAAATTACGCGGAAGTTTGTATTACCCGCTTTTTACTCGCTCCTCTTTTTGTTCAAACTGATAGATCGCGAGTTTTATTGTGAGGACTGTAAGTTTACATGGCCTCCTGAGAACACAAAACAGGTTGGGCCGTTTCGTGATGACAACACGGTTGGAACTAGCACGATGCCTGTTTAGCTGGACGATTTTTCCGTTTTACTTTAATAAAGTTCAGGAGGTTTTTTTTATGCTTACTAGTCAAAAAGTCATCGACGCTCTTAACGAGCAAGTAGGAAACGAACTGGCCGCATCGCATCAATATGTGGCCATCGCCAGCCATTTCAGCGCGGAAGCACTTATGGAGTTAAGTGCGTTCTTCTTTAAAGAAGCAGATGAAGAGCGGGATCATGCCACAAAATTCATTAAGTTCATCGTTGAACTAGGAGGACGGGTCATCATTCCTGAAATCCCTGCTCCGGCGAATCAATTTGTTAAGGCCGAGGAAGCTATTAAGTTGTCACTCGATCAGGAGCTTAAGGTCACGAGTCAGATTAACGAGCTTGTGAACGTGGCTATGGCTGAGAAAGATCATATTACTTTTAATTTTCTGCAATTTTTTCTTCAGGCACAACTTGAAGAGGTTTCTACAATGGATGCTCTGCATAAGGTTGTTCTACGTGCGGGCGAGGGGAATCTGCTTCGTGTCGAAGAGTATGTTGCAAGGTCTAAGGGTAAACCGGGTGGTCCGGCGGGTTTCTAAATTCTAGTCCATGACATTCATTCTTTCTGTCGAAGGGGGCGGAACTAAAACCTCTGCCCTCCTTACGGACGACCAAGGTCAATTGATATCCCGTCTGGTCTTTGGCCCTGGAAACGCCTCGCTCCTTAACGAGAATCAACTCCTTAAGTTGTTCAAGGGCATCAAGGAAGGTTTTGGCTCCGATAAAAAAATCAGGGCCGCCGGCTTCTGCATGGCGGGTGTCATTAACCCATCAGTTAAAAACAAAGTCCTCGTTGCTGCTCAAAAAACTTGGAAAGCAGAGCACCTTTTCGTGTCACACGATCTTACGTCTGCCTTATATGCCGCACATGGTGATGGCGAAGGTGTTGTTGCCATTTCTGGAACAGGTTCCTGTGTTTTTGGTAAAAGGAACGGACGGGAATCAAAGTCCGGCGGGTGGGGGCATCTCATTGGTGATCACGGAAGCGGTTATTTCATTGCGCTTTCGGGTCTGCGCACCGCCATTGAGGTATACGATGCCGAGGGCGAAACCGACTCGCTCGGAGGAGAATTGTTGAGAGCCTTGTGCATGAACGATCCGAGAGAGTTTGTGGCTTGGATTCAATCAGCCGAAAAAAATGAAGTCGCCGCGCTCTGTAAATGTGTATTCAGAGCCGCTGCTCTTAAAAATAAAGGGGCACAGGGAATCATGCTTTCGGCTGCGACTCACATCGCGGTCGATGTCCTTAACATCCTAAAGAAGCTTGGATTTAAAGGTCCAGTTCCTCTTGGGCTTCATGGAGGGGTGTTTGATGCGAGTCCAGAGTTTAAGTCCTTTGTTTTAAAGGAAATTGTGAAAAAAGGAGTGAAAGTCTTACTCGTACCAAAAACGGAATCGGGTGAACAAGGTGTGTTGCGCTGGGTGTTTTCTCAGCTTCATAAACGACAAGTTATCACGACCCATACTCCGAATCCAGACCCCGAAATTGATTTAAGTGTGATATCGACAGAGGACAGGAACCCACGCACGACAGAGTTATCGAAGTTGACCCCTGAAAAGGCCGTTGAACTCATGCTTCATGAAGATGCACTGCTGCACAAAGCCCTCCTCGAATATAAATCAGAAATTGCCAGTGCAGTTCGTCTCATTACCCGTTCTTTTCAAAAGGGGGGCCGCCTCTTTTATCTTGGGGCAGGAACCAGCGGACGCCTAGGTGTGTTAGACGCGAGCGAGTGTCCTCCCACATTTAGCGCTGACCCTGCGATGGTTCAAGGGATCATTGCTGGGGGTACCATGGCATTACACACGGGAATTGAAGGCGCTGAAGATAATGTTTGCGCCGGTGCAGAAGCATTGCGAAATCGGGGGCTAAATGCGTTGGACACAGTATGTGGCATCGCCGCTTCAGGTCGGACGCCGTTCGTTTGGGGTGGTCTTAAGGAAGCCCGATTGGCGAAGGCCAAGACCATTATCCTTTCGTGTAATCCTAAAATGGCGGGGAAAGAACCCTTTAAAACAGATGTGGCTATTCATCTCAAAACGGGGCCCGAATCCTTGACAGGCAGTACGCGGTTAAGAGCCGGGACAGCCACTAAAATGGTGCTGAATTTGTTCACAACTCTGAGCATGGTTCAAATCGGTAAAGCCGAGAGCAATTATATGATCGATCTGGCCCCGACCAACGCTAAATTGCGTGCCCGGGCAACACGCTTGATTATGATTCTCTCAGGGTGCGATGAATCTGCCGCCCGCGATACTCTTCAAAGAGAAGGTTGGAATATTCGTCGTGCTTTGGTTCAATTGAAAAAGAGTAATGTATTTAAGGCAAGCAAACGGAGAAAATGACGTTATAAAGGGAAAAAGGAATTTATATGAAAGAACAGCCAAACAAAAAAATCATTAATGAACTCATAAAAGCGTACTCCATGGAAATTGAAACCGTGGCAAATTACATTGCGGCTTCGGTGAACTTGGACGGGGTTCGATCTGACGTCATCAAAAAAGCCTTGGCTGCCGATGTGGCTCAAGAACTCATGCACGCGCAACAGCTCGCGGAGCGTATTAAAACGGTGGGAGGTATTGTCCCGGGTTCGCTCGATCTTCCGCGTGGTCAGAAATCATTGCAGCCGCCTGTGGATTCGACCGATATTGTGGCTGTCATTAAAGGGGTCATTGACGCTGAAGATGGCGCAATTGAGCAATATAAAAAGATTATTAAAACTTGTGATGGCGTTGACTATGTGACACAGGATCTCGCTGTTGAAATTTTAGGTGGCGAGGAACTGCATAGGCGCGAGTTTGTTGGCTTCCTAAAAGAGTACGAGAAACCGAAATAAGCCTACTAGGTCAGGCCAATTGAGGTTATTCTTTAACCTCAATTTCCCTTACGATTTTCCCCGGATTTCCCGCGAAAATTACATTTGCGGGAACGTCCTTGGTAACCACTGTGCCCGCCGCAATCACGGAATTTTCGCCAATTGATACGCCCTTGAGGATAACGGCGTTGAATCCAACCCACACATTATCGCCGATGACGACCGGTTTAGTGCCAATGGGCGGTCGATCTAATTTTGGGGCGTACGGGTTCAGAGCCATGGTGTCAAGGCGGCGCAGGGCAGGGTCGATGGGATGAAAGTCGCTATCACATATGGCGACGCTCCAGGAAATAAGGCAATGTTTTCCAATAGTAATATTCTCCTCAGCCATCAGCAGGGCACCGTTTAAAAGGGTGTAATCACCGACTTGAACTGTTCCGTTTTTCCCAATAGCAAAGGAACAACCTGCGTAACACGAAACGAATGATCCAAGTGTAACAGCAGGTGTGCATGTGCTTTTAAGGAATCGGAATACCTGCGCGGTTTCGCAATAAAATCCATCACCCCAGGTTACATTGTCAGGGATTGGTTTAGTCCACCAATCGTCTTCCACAGTTCGGTCCGGTCGGATATTTGTTGCCATAAATCGTTTCTAAACGAGGAAAAGTGGTTTGGCGACAATTTCGACGAAAATGTTGTGCGAAATTTCCTCAAAATTCTTTTTCTTCCAAGCTGTATCTTGACCAAATGGAGCTGGTATTTTGAATGCTAAAATTGTAATTTTAGCAGTCCATTTTTTTAATAGCTGAACTATAACCCCCTTTAAAATCTATGAAAAACTATTTATTGATTGGCGTCTGCGTTATGTGGGTCGGTGATTGTGGAAATTTGTATGCAGATAGAAGGGGAGGTAAAGCACCGGCCCCGAAGACCGTCAACACATCGGGATCGTATACCGGCGGAAAAGGGGGGACAACGACGACATCGGGAAATCATACGATCGACGAAAATACCTCTACCCGATCCGGTTCAGCGACAGGTCCCGGAGGAAGCTCAGTCACATCCGAGGGCAGCTCAAAGGTGTCTCAAGGCTCGATTTCCTCAACTGACACCGTTACTGGCGCAAAGGGAAAATCGCTCAAACGAGACGGCTCTACAACCAAAACAGATGACGCCCTCCAGCACGATGCTGAGTACACGACCTCCTCGGGTCAAACGGCCGGGGTCAGTTCAACGACCTCCAAAACCGATTCAGGAACTAGCACCACGGTGACTACGAGTAATGGAAAAACAGCGACTGTGGATGGATCAACCACAAAAACTGAGGATGGACTTGAACACACGTCAACGGGGACAACAGGAACCGGCAAGACGGCGACTCAATCCTCCACGACCCAAGTGACAGAGGATGGCGTTACAACCACTGGTGTTGTTTCCACTGGCTCTGGTCATTCAAGTTCGAGAGCCACGACGACTCAATCGACGAGTGATGGTGTGGCCCGATCAACAGACGTTTCTAATGCAAATGGTTCCACGGGCTCACGCGATGCCGTCACAAATGTAAAAGAGGGTACGAAAGACGTTACAACTGCAGGACCACGTGGCAGAGGGTATATGAGAAACAAATCCGCACAAGTTTCAGAGGCAGGAGTCGATTCTACGGGAACCGTCACCACATCAGGGGGGCAGTCCGCCATTCGAAAAGCAAACACATCCGCGACGAATGGAAGCATCCAGCACATTGAATCAACGTCCGGCCAAAGCCAGTAAACACCTAACTCGGGGACTCCGAGTTTATTCATAGGAGGGGTGTGATGAATCACACCTCGAACACGATATTGCCTATTCGGATTTGATCGCCTGTCTTGATGATAGCCGCTTTATCAATTTTTTTACCGTTCACAAATGTTCCATTAGTTGAACTGGTATCCTTGATAATTAGTACGTCGTCCCACAGTCGGATCGCGCAGTGAATAAGTGAGACACTCGGGTCATCGATTGGGACATCGGCTTCAATACTGCGTCCGAAGGTAGTGGGTTCGTCATCGAAAACTATTTCTTTTTCATCTAGAGGCTTTAGTTTTTTCTCCACGTGCCCAGCTTAGCCTGATCAGTGACATTTGTAAAAAGAAAGTTCGTCCATGAGAAAAAGAGAGGAAATTGAAAATGCAGTGATGACCCTTAAAGACCTGGAACAATGGTCTCGGTTGGAACCGTCATTAGGAGTCGTCGGGTTTCCCATCAATCATTCTGTTTCCCCGCAGATGCACAATGCGGCCTTTAAAGAAGTTGGGCTAAATAATTGGGAGTATTTCCGATTCGAACTTGAACCAAAATTTCTTTCCCAGGCAATTACCCTCTTTGAAAAGTTTAACTTTGTAGGGGTTAATTTTACTGTGCCTCATAAGACTGAAGTCTATTCACACGTCGCGGAGAAAGACGTTTCTGCCTTATGCGCTCAAGCGATGAATACGCTGGTGTTTGCTAAGCATAGTGAAAATGGGAAGACGACAGGGTATTCCACGGACGGGTTCGGTTTACTTGAGGGATTAAAGCAAGATTTGAATTTTATCCCTGAGGGTAAAACAGTGCTTTTGTTAGGGGCTGGAGGGGCTGGCCAGACGGCAGCGGTGACACTCGAAAAAGCGGGTGCTGAAGTTTTGTGGTTCAATCGAACCCCAGGAAAAGTGACGAGTGCTATTCCTCGCCTTGGTCTTGAAAATACCTATTATGTTAACCTGGAAATGTTAGAGAAAAGAAAAGTTGATTTGATGATTAATGCCACGAGCGCAGGTTTAAACGCCGGGGAAATCCCGATCGACTTTACTCAATTGGATGCCCTTGAACTCAACGCCGAAGCGGCTTATGACATGATTTATCATCCAGCTGAATCCTCCTTTTTAGCCTCAGCCAAACAACGCGGGTGGAAGACCGCAAACGGTTTGTCGATGTTACTATGGCAAGGGGCGCGTGCGTTTGAAATCTGGACTTCTCAACCGGCACCTGTTTCTGTCATGAAAAGAACTCTTCATCAGGCTATATACGGTAAGTCAATATGATGCATCTCACCCCACTCGACTGGTTTTGGATTTGTTCCCTGTTTATTCTTGGGGCATGTGTAGGCTCATTCCTTAACGTGTTCATATACCGGTGGCCTCGAGAGATGAGCGTGAATAATCCGCCTAGGTCTTTCTGCACGACTAGTAACAAACCGATCCCTTGGTACGACAACATTCCGGTCATTAGTTATTTAATGTTGGGAGGCAAATCGCGATTTGATGGGAAACCGATATCCATCAGATACCCCATCGTAGAAATTTTGACGGCCCTTATTTTTGTAAGCATCTATCTCACAACACCTCATCCCTTTGTGGTCGTTGTTTACCTTGTGATGACCTCCGGACTTATTGCGGCCTCTTTTGTTGACCTAGAAACGAAGTACATTCCCGACGAAATTTCAATCTCCGGCATTTTCCTTGGAATTGCGTTAAGTTTTGCTTGCCCAGAACTGCATAATACCAAAGATCATTGGCACTCATTATTGATTGGATTAACAGGAGCACTGGCCGGGGCAGGAAGCCTTTGGATTATTGGGGAGCTCGGGAGTTTGGTCTTTAAAAAACCCGCCATGGGATTGGGCGATGTAAAGCTGTTAGCCGGGGTGGGTGCTCTATTGGGGCCGTTGTCGGTCCCTTATATCATTATGACGGCGTCGATATTCGGCACTGTGATTGGGATTTCGGTCTCTCTGTACAAGAAAGAAGATCTTCGAGGGTCAACACTTCCTTTTGGACCCTATTTATCGTTAGGTATTCTTTCTTGGATTCTTGGAGGCAAACATCTGCCTGCTTGGTATTGGAACTATATTAATAGCGACCCATCTGTCGCCCTCAGCTTAGTCGCGCCAGGAATTTTTTGGTAATTTCTGTATAACGAAAATCGGTTCAACTTCGTCCGAGAAAATAAGCCATCCGGAATTATCGCCAGACTCCACTAAGAAAAAATTTCCAAACTGTGATTTAATAGAGACGATTTCTCCTGATTTTAACGAGGTTGTGAGTGCTGCTGTGGCGATAGGGGACACACGCATAGATGAAGGTTTCAATACAACAGCATCCTTAATTGTAGATTTCAAAACTAGGTAGGGAGTTAAGGTCAGCAGCATTAAAACAAAGGTGAAAGCCCCACTCCATACTAAGCGTTTTTGGGTCAACAAAGAAGTGGCTAACAGAAGGCAAGTGACACTAAACAGTCCGAATGTCGTATAAGCCCAAAACCTTATGGTGAAATTGGAACTCATCGACACAATGAAAGTCTTTGGCGGGGCAGGAATACCCCCTAGTGTGTATGCGAAATCAAGATTTTGAAGTGTTTTCGAATCCCTAGAATTGATCGTCAGCGCTCTTTTATAGTTGAGGATTGCATGCCCCGGTTCGCCCGCTTGGCTCCACGCATTCCCGGCGTTGTAATAGATTTGGAAACTGCCATGACCTGATGAAATGAGTTGAGAATATAATTCCCCAGCTTTCTTAAATTCCCCCGAAGCGTAAGAAGCATTGGCTTTTTGAAATACGTCTTGAACCTCGGAAGCTGAGAATCCTAAAGGAATGATGAGAAGGCTGAAAAGTAAGACAAAAACTTTTCTCATAGAGTTGCGTCCAGTTGAGACATAAGGGATACAAAAGAATCTTTCCAAACTGAGAGCGGAATATTCTGTTGGCTTGTGACGCCGAAAGCCTCTTCGTCGCAGGCCTCAAGGTACTTAACGACTCGAGTTTTAAGCTCTTCATCAAATAGGTTCGATTGTGCGACTTCATACGAAGTAACGACTGATCCCGGAAGTTTAAGCATTGTGCCGATTTTATTACGTATTGTGTTGCGGCTCATGATGAAAAACTCGCGCCGCTGCCCGGCATCGGCTGCTTGAATCGCTGCCGCTTTATCGGTTTTAAGTTGTTTCGCTTGTTCTCTTAATGCGTTTCTATCAAGTGCTTGCGGACGACTATTTGCCCGCCATTTGATTATTCCAGCGATAGCAAGGAGGAGAAGGGGAAGCGCATGCAAAAAGGCAAATCCCGATTCGCTCCAGGGATCAGACAAAGTCACCATTGAACCTAGCTCTGAGAAGTTGGCGGCTTGGGGTAGTGTGACACTCGTTGTAGCTTCTATTTCAGGAATCGGAGCGGCAACACTGGTTTGTCCGGATGACCCTTTGGCAACTTTGAGCGAGATGGGGTTAGACTTAACTGATTGGTACGAACCCGTGGCAGGATTAAAGTAATCAAGCGCCAATGCAGGGATTTGCGCCACCGAAGTGGACTGGGGGATAAGAGTTATTTCGAATATCTTTTTCCCTTTTAAAAAGGCATCCGATGCCTGTTCGAACCTCACCTTGCCTAGGAATACTTTAAACCCTGGGTTAGGGGGGAACTCGAGTTTATCGATACGCTCCATGTTCCCCTTGCCACTTAACTCGACAGTAAGTGTAAAGGGTTCACCTACTTTAAAATCTGATTCTTTAGTAGCCGCCACTAAGGCGTCAAATGTGCCAATGGCCCCTTTAAACCCCGGAGGCTGCTTTTCGGTTGGGAGGGGAAGCGCTTCGACTGTTGATTCGGAGGATTCAATTTGAACGCCTTGCTCAAACGATTGTTGACCTATAAATTGATCCATGAAGGAATTCCCTGTCGAACTTAATACAGCAATGCCTCCTTGAATGGTGGCGGACAATGGGAATGAACCTGATTTCAGTGGGGTGATGGGGACATACCACCTATAAGAAGTCACGCTCTCCCCGTTGATTATTTCAGGGGCAATGACTGGCTCTGTTGAGAATGGGGAAAGCAAAAAGTCATTCGCCTTTAGGATGGGTTCCGCTCTCGTCATTTGTTGGCCAGATACAATAAGCTTTACTTCTGCGAGTACCTTTTGGCCTACATAAATCACTTTCTCGTCCGGAACTGTGATGTTCACCAGGGCTTGAGTTTTCTCGGCAATTCTTTTCCGACCAGTTCCTTTAGCAACGTTTAAAGTAACCGTGTTTGATTCGATTGTTTTTCCATCTGCAGTGAAAGTAAAAGGGGGAATGGTATATGAGCCAGGCTTGGATGCCTTAACTAAAAATTTCAGAATGATTTTTTGTTGATTAGAAATCGCTCCATTAATGATGGTAATGCTTGAAGCTGAAGAGGTCCCGATATGTTGTATATTTAACTCAGGCACCGTAGGAGCTTGAACTTTATCTTGGGAAGCGCCCCCTTCTACTTCGACTTGGATTTCCGCACCGTCGTCCAGGGTTATTTCCTGGATGGAAATGGACACCTTGATACTGGTATTAGCAGCAAAGGTGCTCAAAGTTATTAAAAAAATGAGGCAACCACCTGCGAAAAATTTGCTGATCCAATGAACGATGAGTTTCATAATTACCAATCTTTGAGCGCACCTTGATCATCACTTTCGCGCCCATTCTGAAGCTTGATCATTGGATACTTCTTAACATCTTCCTTCTGGGAGTCGAGCAAACCATTGGCCTCAAAAACGGACATCCGCCCCATGGTTTGACCCGTTTTCTGGGAAGTTACCGATTCGCCTTGCTGATTCTGTGAACCCTGCTGATTCTGTGAACCTTGCTGATTCTGTGAGCCTTGCTGATTCTGTGAGCCTTGCTGATTCTGTGAACCCTGCTGATTCTGTGAGCCTTGCTGATTCTGTGAGCCTTGCTGATTCTGTGAGCCTTGCTGATTCTGTGAGCCTTGCTGATTCTGTGAGCCTTGCTGATTC
>JAWXCD010000134.1:0-19051 GCA_034440535.1 Verrucomicrobiota bacterium
AGATTAAGTTGTGCGTCTGCATTCCCTTGCTCGGCGGCTTTGCGATACCATTTGACGGCTTCCACCGAGTCCTTGGGTACGCCTTCGCCTTTGGCGTACATAACACCGAGATTAAATTGTGCGAATGCATTCCCTTGTTCTGCGGCTTTGAGATACCATTTGACGGCTTCCACCGAGTCCTTGGGTACGCCGAAGGCGAAGGCGTACATAGCACCGAGATAAAATTGTGCGACTGCATTCCCTTGCTCGGCGGCTTTGAGAAACCATTTGACGGCTTCCACCGAGTCCTTGGGTACGCCTTCGCCTTTGGCGTACTTAACACCGAGAGTATATTGTGCGACTGCATCCCCTTGCTCGGCTAATTTCTTTGTTTCAGCAAAATCGAGACCCCATACGAGGGGCATCCCAAAGAAAAGATTGATCAATATTACAAAGATAAGTTTCAACTTAATCATGAGTGGGATAGATAGTTTACGCCCTGTTGCGCCGTTCACGATGCGGGACTATTGACGCCTTAATAGGGCGTGTCAAAGAATGCCAAAGTACATACCGAACTCAAGCTTTTAAGGGCGAATATTCGCCGCCAACGGTGCGACATCAAAATGACTCAAGAAAAGATGGCTGAACTGACTGACTTGAATATCAGGACAATTCAGAAAATTGAGGCTGGGGAAATCAATATCCTTGTCACCACCCTCAGACGAATCCATCAGGCTTTAGGCTGTCCTTGGGACCGGTTGTTGTGACCCGGCAAACCCATTCTGATGACTCTCTCTAATTGAGTCGGATCGCCAGTGAATGGCTCTGCCTCCGCTTATCTCTCACTCAAAAGGCCATTTCTGCTTACTAAATTCGTCACACGCTCTTCGTTCCAAGAACCATGCCGCCGCCTTCCAATCCTTCAAAGCGGCGTCCATAATGCAGTTTACGGCTCGCTGGATGGCTATGGCTTGAGCCCCCTCGACTTGTTCGGAAAACTCGGAATTGGTCTTCCGCCACTCGTTGAAGGTGTCGAAGTGGATACCGGCTATGGCACAGGCGGACTTGTACGGCATTCCACTTTCGATGGCTTGCAAGAGCGCCGCCGTCCGGTCAGGGGTCCGCTTGGTTGGGCGTCCACCTCCACTTTTCTCACAGACCTCAGTTTCATCATTCATGGCTCTTTCCTTTCTACTCCCCTCTAATTTCATCAATTAACTCCGCCCACCCCCTGTCAGGTGGTAATGGGTGGCGGTTTTGGGTACAGCTTATCGGGTTTTGAGGGGTATTTCCTTGTGGTGGTTTTGGGTACAGCTTAACCGGCGGAATGATATCAGCCTTGACCTGCAGGGGCAGTCCAACCTCACGGGCTTTGGCAATAATCCTCTCCTCTACGGTCCCAACCTGATCAGCAGGTAGGATGGCATAAATGGCATCGTGGTGAGGCACTAATACACTGGCGAAATCCAGTAGGCCAAGACATGCACTGTTCACAATATCCGCAACAGTGCCTTGAACGCGCCAGTTCATAACTTTTCCGGCGTGAAGTCGGTCCCCTTTTTGAGCTGCGATGCTTCGACCGATAACAGTTGTGACGCTTCTATTCTTGTGAGATTCGGCAAAAAGCCTTGCTTTGTAAAGGGCGAGACGGTGAACGTAATCATCCAAGACGGCTTTGGCGGCGTCTGGCCAATGTGCGAAACATGCCAGTGTGTCACTGCAATAGGAAAGGGAGTTAATTGCTTTTTTGGCCTCATTTCGAGGACGGTTTGTGCTGTCCATATACTGCCGATAAAGGTCACGCTCCTGCGGGATCTTCAAGAGGTGTTTTATGATAGACGGCTCAGCCTGTTTGATGTCCGCGTGGATGAGCACTTGACCGTGTTGCAAACCGACCTTCAATCCAGCCAAACGCTCCTCGCATTTTTTGCCTTGGATATTAGGTTTCGATGAACACACTCTGCCGGTATGGCCAACAGTCCAACAGGGTCGGATCTCGTTTTCACCGAAGCGAAACGCCCTTTCAGATAACGCTCTTGCCAAGACGTGTGCATCATCATCACCCTGCATTGACGCCACCTTGAGTTCGTCAAGAGTTCGTCGGCGGATACGTGTGGCTTGCTTCCTAGACTTGATGGGGCTCCCAATAACGAGTTCAATCAATCCTTCCGCCCGTAATTCGAGTAAGGCAGCTTTCACACTCTTGACATCAATGCTCGCTTCCTCCGACAGTTCCCTATATCCGGCATACACAGGCTTGCAGAGTCCGATCCTGCTACGTTCTAGCCAACGGATCCCCGCGTACATGTGCTTCGCTTTTGCGGAGAGCGAATAGGTTTTGCGGACAAAAGATTCCATGCTGTCAGCCATTTCGGATTGGTAGCCCATGGTTGCTCCTTTGGCCGTCGAGTACGGCATTGGTGTGTTGAAACGCACGGCGAGAAACATATGGTTTGCCTTTTCTGGTCGTCCTACAGACGGCGCAGCAGTTGCCAATATGGCCGGATGAGAGAGGAAGAAATACAGTCTTGGTCACATGCTGGCAACGATGGCAGTGGTCGGATTCAGGAAGTTCGACTATTCCCACGGTGGTTGCACTCATAATTCCTCCAAGTTGAGTTGGCACACCTGCTCAACCGTGGCCTTGATACCATCAAGAATGTTGACGATGTCGCGCTTGCGTTTGGCTTTTCTCAAACGCTTTGCCATGAGTTTAATAAGTTCAGCCTCGTGTGAGAGGCGCAGTCGAAGCTTCCGCCGCTCAAGAGCCTGAAATCCCGGTATGCGCTTCTTCATAACTCCCCACCTTCCATTTGCTCCATTAGGAAGTCGCGGACGGATTGTAGGTAAATCAGCCTCCGGCCTGTCGTTTTACCGGGTTCGCGCAGCAAGACGGACTTGATCCGCCCATCCCTGATGTATGAGAAGAGCTTGGTTCTGCCCAAGCCGAAGAGCCTACATGCATCATCGATGCTGGCGAACTCCGGCGAGAGTTCCGCGCACCTCCCGGCGCGGACGGGGGCCATGGTTTGGCCTGTTTGTTCGAGTCCTAGTGGATTCATATGGCTATCATGCCATAGCGAATGCTCTATATCGGGGAGTGGGTTTGAAGACTACTTGCCCCAGTTTTTGGCAATAATAAGATCTACTGTTTTTCCATCAATGACTTCGAGCTTTTTTACAATCCGAAGCCCCTGTTTTAAGCCTAATAATTGACGTGTCTTTTTGATGTTTTCCTTGGTTGTTTTGTCAGTATCCAAATCTTTGCCAAGTACTTGCCCGCAAAACTCTTCAATAGCAGAATCCGTCCAAAAGCATAACGGGGGATATCCGTTTGAAATGAAGTATTTATTCAAATATGCAATATCTTTAGAATATTTTTTGGGCAGATAGGATTTAACCTCCCCACCTATCCAACCGGTTATAAGTATGGTTGCTAAGGAATTGCCGATTTTTCCCATTTGATAAAATGACGGCTTGCGTCTCATCGCATCACTAAGTCGTTTAAAAAATTGCCAGTCACACGCCTGATAACGGTCCAACAATTCATTCAGGGCTTCCTTACTCATAGGAACAGAATCTTGACTCACACCATTCAATAAGACATCCGACTGAGTCCACTTACTGATCGGTTTCCTAAACTCATTATGGAAGGTATTCTTTCCGACTTTATCAATAGCAAGCCGTACAGAATCCTTTATTTCCGGTGTAACAATAAGCTTTATATTATGCAGTTTTTTTTGATTCATTGACTCATCCATTCGTCACATCCGGCAGTCTGGAAATGGCCTTGCGGGCATCATCGACACTGAGATGGGTGTAGACGCGTGAGACTGCCGCCGACTCATGGCCGATGATTTCACGAGCAAGAGCATCTGATACACCTGCCGACTTGAGGAAAGTTACGGCGGAATGCCTGAGACTGTGGAAGCTTATTTCACTGGTCTCTCTTCGACTAGCGCGACCGGCTCTTGAACGCTGATGACTGACAGGCAAAGCCAAACCGGCATCCACTAGCAAGCCTCGAAACTGATTGCTCAACGTGGAAACACGGCCCTGCGTCGAGACAGTTTCAAAAGCATTCGGAAACAAGGGGGCATCCATCTTTTCCGTCGGGGGCAGACTTGCGACATAATCCATTAGTGGTGATGCCAAGGGCAGGACTTGCCGCCGTCCTGTTTTCTGCGTCACAATAGCAACCTCTCCTTTTTCCGTGCTAATCTGTTGCCATGTCAACCTGACAAGGTCGCCAAGCCGTTGCCCCGTGTAGAGGCCAAAGAGGATGAGGCCCTGCCATTCCTGATCTGCCAGCGCCAACAGTTTCTTGATTTCAGCCACTGTCAGTTCCCGGCGGCGGGTTTCTCCCTGTCGCCTGATAATTCGCACCATGGCGGCGGGGTTTGTCGTGGTGATGCCCTGCCGGAGGGCTTCCCCGAAGCATACCCGGAGAATCTTGAGCATGATATTGACGGATGCGGGGGAAAGCCGCTTGGCTGTCTGATCCCTCCATTTGACAATTTCTACGGATTGAACGGCGGCGATATTCCGCCCTACTCGCGCCCCGTAAAAATCAAGGAAGGATTCCACAGTGCCACTATAACGCGTTAAGGAGCTTTCTGAGACTTCCAGACTCTTGACCTGCAACCAATGCTCGCACCACTCCTTAACAGTGGACATTGGCAGATCATCAGCATTCGCCCCCGCAAATATGTCAGCGACCGTGCGGCTGATGATTTCCCGTGCTTGGTCTGCATTCAACAAACCCTTCCTGCCCTTCTCCGCCGCTTGTGCCCAAGCCGTGCATATTTTTTCTGCCTCTTTCTTATTGGCAGTGAGGGTGGAGCGAAAGCATCTCTTTCCCTTAGAATCCGTGAAAGCACAGAACCAATGCGGCTTGCCGGGCTGTTTATGCAGTGATGCCATATCTTGGCATAACACACTCGCATAACATTCACCCTCATTCAAGGTTATTCATCTACGTTCATTTCACGCAACTTATGACTTATTTATAGACGAAATTGTAAACACGGGTTCGAATCCCGTTAGGGTCACCATATTTTTCGGCTGAGCGCATTCTAAGTCGGCCAGGCGAGTCGCCTAAAATCCATCTAGCCTATGTTGCCTGCGCGAACCCCTTTAATGGTGCAATGTCGGTTCGTTAGCCAGTTTTTGAGCCAGCATGAGCGCTGCTCGTGAGCGGTTTAAAATATACAAATGCACTCCTGGCGCTCCCCCAGCGATAAGCCCTTTGATTTGACTCAACGCCCAATCAATTCCGGCATCTTCCGCTGCTATAGGATCATCACCAGCCCGCTCTAAGTTGCTAATTAATTCTTCTGGCAAACTCGCCCCACACATCTGGGTGAAACGCTTAACCTGGCTTAATGAAACGACCGGCATCAATCCAGGTAGTATCGGTACGTTTATGCCAAGGGCTCGAGTCTTTTTCACGAATTCAAAATAGAGCGCATTTGAAAAAAACAATTGGGTCGTTATAAAGTGAGCCCCTTGATCAACCTTAACCTTTAAATTTTTAAGGTCTTGGACTGGATCAGCACACTCTGGGTGTTTTTCGGGATATCCCCCCACACCCATGCAGATATCTGGATAAGTAGATTTAATCAGTGCCACCAGATCGCTGGCATATCTCAGCCCATCCCGACATGGGATAAAATCAGTTTGCCCTTGGGGTGCGTCACCACGCAGAGTCATGATGTTGCGGAACCCTTCTGAGTGTATTTCCGCAATGATGTCTTTGAGTTGATCCCGAGTACTCCCCACGCACGTCAAATGAGGCATGACGGTGTAACCCAAATCTTTTCGAAGAAGCCGTGAAACCTGCATGGTTTTTAATTGAGTGCTCCCACCTGCCCCATAGGTCACCGAGACAAAGTCTGGTGCGATAACCTTGAGACTCAATGCAATGTCCTTCAGCTTCTCCACCCCTTCATCGTTTTTAGGCGGAAAGAATTCCAACGAGAAAACAGGGCGCTTATGACGAAGGAGATCGGAAATTTGAATATCGGGGACCATACGAAAATTAAAGGCGAGGTTTCGCTTTTGTCGATGCAAAGATATTACTTACTCTTTCAAGTGCAAGAGTTCCAAATCACTATCTTCAGAAGCCAATTTCTCAAACGTCCTATCTCTCTTGATCGCCTCACGCAGCAACCGACGCGCTTCGTCAATATTACCAAGCGTACATTCGTAACACGCCATGTTGTAATAAAAGACAGGTTTAGCCTTCAACCCCTTTGGCCCTTTTTTCAGAATTTCCCGCGCCTCTTGGGTTCGTTTTAATTCATGCAACACATAAGCGTGCTGAATGAAACTCTCGGGAAGCTCAGGATACACCTTGCATAGGGTTTCAGTGTAATCGAAGGCTTCTGCGTATCGTTTCAAGTGTATGTAAACGTCGGCTTTAATTGATAAAACAAGAGGATTTTTCTGTTCATCCAACGTGAATTCATCCACCACGACCAAGGCGGAATGGATCATTCCCAGCTCGATGTATCCTTGGGCATAAGAGACTTTTTTCTGAATCAATAAAGACGTATTCATTTTCTTGGGATGACGAGCTCCCACGACTACACTAGATCGTCAGTGGGAAAAGTCGTTCTTAAAACTTACCATGAATAGAAACAGAAACCCGTTGTTGATCTTCCCGAATACGATTTAAAATCTCCGATTCCGATATATTCTGTATGTCGAACGTAGCGGAAACGTCTTTAGTCAATGTCATCAAATGACCATAACCCAAAGTCATGCGCTCGCTATTGTTAATGGACCCAAAATCTCCTCTTGTTGCGCTGGTTTCGAAACTCCCGGTTACGAATACATTTAACGATTCGTTCAACGGGCGGGTCAGGCGTGAGTTTAAAGATTTGCTTTCAATTTCAGGTCCAAAAAAGTCTGTAAAACTCGTTTTATAGAGAGACCCCACACTTATGGTCATATCTGGCAACTTCCAATTCACCTGAGATTCTATGTTCGGTTCGTAAGTTGAATTTTCCGAAACAATCGACTTCTTCTGAAGGAGAAAAGGGGAGAAAACGATGTTCACTGGAATAGATGAAAATTTATGAGAAACCGAAGTTAAATATTCGTTTCTGGATTCAACCATTATCTCATCCAATGTGTGATCGGTTTGGGAGGCTGAAGCGGTAAGATTATACCTTTCGACAGGTTTATATGACGTGGATATCCCTGCGGTCTTGCTATAACCCGTCCTTATAAAATCTGAGGCAAGTTGCTCAGATACTCTATAATAGGGGCTCATCTTTAACGTACCTGATAAATCCCAGTCCATTTTAAAAAGGGTTTCACGAGTAACCGGTCCAAGGTTCGAAGAATTGGGTGTTACTTCAGGTTTAAGCATCACTTGTTGAGTCAGAGTCGCCTCATCGGACAAAAGGTAGTTGAGATTAAGGTCCACTTTTTTGCCAATGCTAGGATCTAAAACATAACCCACGGAGGCGCGCTCTCCTTGAATAATTTTCCCAGAAATAACATCTTGGGCATGAAGTCCAAGGTTCATCAGGATTAAAAGATTGGTTAACAACAATCGACACCGCATAAACCAATTTTAAACGTCGACTAGCGCGTGTCAACTGCCGGAAAGTGTTAGTTTCTGCGACAAAACCTCTAACACTTTCGCTTTGACCTCAGCCAGTGTACCCTGGGGCCGTGCCCCCGAGGCAGCGGGATGCCCACCACCCCCGAAAAGGGCGGCAATTTCATTCACGTTGTATTTCACGGAATCCTTTGATCGAAAACTAAGGCGTACGCGGGATTCAGGTTCCTCTTCAAAAAGAACAGCTATGCACACTGAATCAATGCTCCTGACGAGATCAATAAAATTCTCATTATCAACGTTCTGTGCTCCCGATCGCCCGTACATTTCTCGGAATATGGATAAACATCCCACGCGGCCTTCTTCAAAAAATTCAATCGTCGGAAATACTTCCTTTAACAACAGAAGACGTCTCATCGGAAAACTCTCGTACAACTGCTGGTTAAGCTTCCCCACATTGACGCCCAACTCAATTAAGTCTGCAATGATCCGCATCGTCTTAGCCGTTGTGTTCGGATACTGAAACGAGCCGGTGTCGGTAGAGATCGCCGCATATAAACAGACAGCCACTTCGCGGGTCAGAGGAAAACCGGCTTCCTGAATCAATTCGAATAATATTTGTCCCGTGGCTGGCGAAGTTAAATCAATGTAATTAAAATCTCCAAATCCCTCATTACTCGCATGATGATCAATATTGATCAAAACAGGTTGTGTTGGGGCGTCCGTTTTAAGATTTAAAACTTTTAAGCGCGCTTCACCCAGTCTCTCGTAATTTGCGCAGTCCAAACTAATAACCACTTCAAAAGACTGAGGTTCCTCCGGCGGACGTTGAATCAACTCAAACTGTGGAAAAAAATTAAATTTTTCAGGACATCCATCCGAGTTCCATATTGTCACTTTCTTTCCTGCGCCAATGAGAGCGATGCCAAGAGCTAGCTCGGACCCCAAAGCATCTGCGTCAGGCCGAATGTGGCTTAAAATAAGAAAAGAATTGTACCCTTTCAGGGTATCTGAAATCTCACGAAGGCTGGTTGTTTTCATCTTCGTCAGATTCGGGTTCGGCTAAACCTATATCGTCCAAGATTTGCAATACTCGAACTCCTCGTTCAATGGATGTATCGAGGACAAATTTTAAATGAGGTGTGTACTTAATGACCACGTCCTTGCTCATCAGCGCTTGAATCTTGCTGCGATTACCCATGAGCGCCTTTAAAGCTTCATGTTCGGCAGATGCATCCTTGCCAATTACCCCAAAATACACGGTCGCATTTTTAAGATCAGGACTGACCTTAACATCGGACACAGTAATCAATCCCTTTTCGAAAGTGAGCTCTTTCCGGATGATTTCACTAATCGAACGTTTTAATAGTTCGTTGACTCTGACCATGCGATTTTTCATGACGCGTGACCTTTATTGTTCAGGGATTTAACTCCTCTGAACAATTTATAGTTTTTGAGCAACTTTCTCAATCTGGAAACATTGAATGATATCCCCAGCTTGGAATTCGTGAAAATGATCAAGGCGCAATCCACACTCAACTCCAGAACGAACTTCACCGACGTTATCTTGGAATCGGCGTAAAGTGCTAATATAACCTTCGTAAATAACCAGTTTCTTGCGGAGCAAACGGGCTTTGGCTGATTTAATGATACGTCCATCAGTGACGACGCAACCCGCAACACTTCCACCCTTGGAAAGATCAAAAATCTGTTTCACCTGAGCATGCCCAACCACCGCATCCTTAAGCTCAGGATCAAGCATCCCAACCATCGCTTCTTCCACCTGCTGGAAGAGTTCGTAAATGATATTAAAAAGCTTAATGCTGACCTTTTCGCGCTTGGATGTTTCTGCAGCGCCTTGGTCAACTTTAACATTGAACCCCACCACGATCGCGTTGGAGGCGCTCGCCAAAAGCACGTCAGTTTCTGTGATAGGCCCCACAGCGGTATGCATGATATTTAAAGTAATTTTATCGCTCGTGATCTTTTCAAGCGAAGCCACAATGGCTTCAGCGGAACCTTTCACGTCGCATTTAAGAACGAGATTAAGCACTTTTTTCTGAGCCGACGCCAAAGTATCAAAAAGATTTTCGAATGTGACTTTTTGCGGAGCTTCCAACTTGCCTAGACGCATTTCTGTCTCGCGAGTTTCCGAGGTTATCCGCGCGATCTTTTCGTTTGCTACTACCGTAAATTCTGCTCCGGCTTCAGGCACTCCAGAAAGACCAATAATTTTCGCAGGAGTTGAAGGACCCGCTTCTTTAATATTTTTACCCTTGTCATCTATGAGAGCTTTTATTTTTGCCCAATGTGGCCCGATCACAAGACAATCACCCAATCGTAAAGTACCCGCACGCACAATAACAGTGGCAGTTGGACCGCGGCCCTGTTCAACCTGCGCTTCAATTACATTGCCTTTAGCAGGTTCGTCCGGGTTAGACTTCAGTTCTAGCACTTCAGATTGCAAAATAATGGTATCAAGTAATTGATCGATTCCGATTTTTTTAGTCGCTGACACTTCACACATTAACGTGTCGCCACCCCACTCTTCAGCCACAAGACCATGCTCTTGAAGTTGTTGCTTTGCGCGCATCACGTTTGCTGAAGGAAGATCGATTTTGTTGATCGCCACAATAATGGAAACTTTAGCAGCTTTGGCATGGCTGATAGCCTCTTTCGTTTGAGGCATGATCCCGTCGTCCGCCGCTACCACAAGGACCACCACATCAGTGACATTCGCACCGCGTGCACGCATCGCTGTGAAGGCTTCGTGGCCGGGAGTATCGAGGAAAGTAATTTTGTGGTCTTTAACCGGAACAGAATACGCACCAATGTGCTGAGTAATTCCCCCCGCTTCACCAACTGCGACTCGGGCTTTACGAATAGCATCCATTAAAGACGTTTTACCATGGTCCACATGACCCATAAACGTCACCACAGGAGACCTAGGAATAATCTCAATCTTTTTAACTTCTTTAACCTTTTCGACAGGCTTAGGAGCTTCTTCCTTTTTCTGAACCTCAACCTTTTTGCGTTTCTCTACGCCAAATTCAAAACCGTGTTTCTCGCACACCTTACGCGCTGTAGCCTCATCAATGGCCGCATTGATGTTTGAAAAGATATTGAGCTCCATCAAATCGTGAATTAAGACGAAAGGCTTCAACTTCATCTTATTTGCTAAGTCCTTGACGATAATAGGACCTTTAATATGGATGTAATTTCCTTCTACTCCACTCTCAGCTTCAACGGAGAGCACCGCAGATTCGTTAGCCACCGCTTGGGAAGCTTTTTCCGCTTCAGGATGGTTATCTACTGGTGACGGGGTCAGTTCGGACGTTTGAGTGGAAGGTGTGTTCACAACGGGTTGCGGTTCTACAGGATCAATTTTATTTTGAGGAGCAGTATTTTTGGAATCATCTATCTTTTTTGGAGCTTCAGCAGTATTAGTTACTTCTGGTGCAGGAGCAGAAACCGCAATCTCAGTCACATTTAGATCGGGTTGCGATGCTGAAGTTTCAGAAGTGGCAGTGTCTTTTTTCGCCCGCGGTTTTTTATCTGTTCCAACAGCATCAGCTGAGGGAGTTGCAGGCTTTGATTTTGGAGCGGAAGCAGAAGACGATTTAGGAACTGTTTTCTTTGGCTTTTTATCAGAATTACTTTCGTCTTTTACTACTTTAACCGCCATACCTACATACTTTCTCAATATATTTATTTTGTCTGCACTAGCGCAAGAGCCTGTGCACGAATCGTCTTTGCGTCTTCTTCACTCAAGCCCGCATTTTCAACAATATCTGACTCTTCCGCTGAAGCCAAATCTTCAGCCCCGCGGAAACCCGCCTTCACTAATGCTTGAGCCATTTCAGTATTAATCTTTAATGACCCCGATAATAATTCAACAGCATGCGCGACCTGCTGCTCAAATGATACCTTAAGCGGGATTTCTTTCTCGATATCAATCTGCCATCCGACTAACTTTGAAGTCAGGCGTGCATTTTGCCCCCGTTTACCAATAGCCAATGAAAGTTGTGTTTCGTCAACTCGGATCAACACCCGCTTTTCCTTCTCCTGAAGCTCAATTGATTTAAATTTCGCAGGCTTTAATGCTTCCGCAACAAATTCCTTTGTATTTGAACTATACCGAATGATATCAATTTTCTCGTTGTTCAACTCGCGGACGATGTTTTTAACCCGCGCCCCGCGGATCCCAATACAAGCTCCCACTGGATCAATTTTTTCGTCCTTGGAATAAACGGCAATCTTCGTGCGAAACCCGGCTTCACGTGCAATCGCCTTGATTTCAATAGTCTTATCGTTGATCTCCGAAACTTCTAACTCAAACAAACGTCTAACAAAATTAGGATGTGACCGGGAAAGAATAATTTCTGGACCGCGCACCGAATGATTCTCAACGGCGACAACGTAAGCACGAATGCGATCGCCAATATTATAATCCTCAGTGGGCACACGCTCATTCTGTGGCATCACAGCCTCAAATTTTCCAAGATCCACAAGCACATCAGAACGTTCAAAACGTCGCACGGTACCGGAAACAATATCACCGGTGCGATCTTTAAACTCCGTATAGATCATTTCCTTTTCGATCTGACGAATCCTCTGCATCATGGCTTGTTTAGCTGTCTGACTCGCAATACGACCAAAGTCAGCAGGAGTAACCTCAATATCCATTTCCTGGCCCAGCTCAGCGGCCGGGTTGATACGCTTAGCGGATCCCAAAGCAATTTCACCGTTTGGATTTTTCACACGTTCTACGACAATGAGCTTAGCCATTGCCTTGATATCACCCGTCTTACGATCAATATCGATTCGCAATTCACGAGCAGGACCAATGCTTTTTTTAGAAGCCGATAAAAGGGCGCTCTCTATCGCTTCAATCAAAACCTCGCGGTCGATCCCTTTTTCTTTTTCTAAGTAATTTAAGCCTGTAATTAATTCACTGTTCATAACAACCGCTCCTCGTAGAGAAACAAAAAAGTGGGTTCTTTTGGAAGCCCACTTTTCGCAAAACGAATGGATATAATATCCTTTATATTTATCGAGTCAATAGCAACTTAAACTTCTTTTACTGTGCAGGAAAATGAATTGAAATCTCGGACCATACTTCAGGTTTTAACATGATCCGCTCTTTCAAACCTTGCAAGTGCAAATAACTCATTCCAGTTGTGACCTGAATCTGACTGATCTTCTGCAGGTTAACCATGTAATACTTGCTCGGAGACTCAGGAATTCTTGGAAACTGATTCTCCGGAAAAAACACTTTAAGTCTTTCTAACTCCGTTACCGGGACCATCAGCTTTTCCGATTGGTCTTCCATCATTAAGTAACCAAATGGACCAGTCACTTGCACAGCGACCAAGCTCTCTAAATTAATAATGAGCTCGGTCTTCTCGTTCTGAGTAATGCGTAAAAATTTCATTTATCTCAAATCAGGCGCCTGCGGGAGCTTCTTGCAAGCCGGGTGGCAGCAACCCTTTGTTTTCTTTCTCAACAACGACCGGCTTTTCAACGACCGGAGTTCGCACAGGACGAGAAGGAGGATTGGACATCTTACCCGTCTCGATAAGATCCTTTATCTGGGCTCCATCAAGGGTTTCATATTCTAATAGTGCCTGCGCAATGGCCTCAAGCTGCGAGCGATGAGCCTCAATAATATCCGTCGCACGTTTATAGGCCTCATCAATGATCCGTTTAATCTGAGCGTCGATATTTTCAGCCGTCTTTTCACTATATTCCCGACCTTTCGACATGTCCCGACCCAAAAAGACGTACTCGGAATCATCGCCAAATTTGATCATCCCAAGCTCGCTCATTCCCCAATCGCACACCATCTTACGTGCGAGGTGTGTAGCTTGATGAATGTCGCCTGAGGCTCCGTTTGAAATGTCGCCTGTGTAAAACTGCTCGGCTATCCGGCCTGCCATTGTCACGGCCAACAAGTCTAGAGCCTCTTTTTGTTGCATCGAATACTTATCGCCTTCGGGCAAATACATTGTCGCGCCTAAATAAGGTCCGCGCGGAATAATAGTTACTTTATGCAAAGGATGCGTGTGCGTTAGCAATACGTTAACAAGGGCATGTCCTGCTTCATGCCAAGCCGTACCATGCTTTTCCTTTTCGCTCATCGCCATACTCCGGCGTTCACGCCCCCAGCGTACTTTATCACGAGCCTCTTCTAATTCGACATTAGTAACCCACTTTTTTGCATACTTAGCAGCCAACAAAGCGGCTTCATTGACCAAGTTAGCCAATTCCGCCCCAGAAAACCCAGGGGTTCCTTTGGCTATCACACTTAAATCTACGTTATCAGCCAACTTAATTTTCTTCACGTGTACGCGGAGAATTTCTTCGCGCCCTTTAACATCAGGCAACGTCACATGCACTTCCCGATCAAAACGACCTGGGCGCAATAAAGCGGGGTCAAGAACGTCTTTACGATTTGTCGCTGCAATAATGATCACACCTTCTTGGGTATCAAATCCGTCCATTTCAACGAGCAACGCATTCAATGTTTGTTCACGTTCGTCGTGTCCCCCGCCCATACCGGCACCCCGATGACGTCCAACGGCATCGATTTCATCGATAAAAATCAAACAAGGCGCATTCTTTTTACCCTGTTCAAACATGTCCCGCACACGACTGGCTCCGACGCCCACGAACATTTCGACAAAGTCAGAACCGCTAATACTAAAGAAAGGCACGTCAGCTTCTCCCGCAATGGCTTTTGCCAGCAATGTCTTTCCTGTTCCCGGAGGCCCCACCATAAGAATGCCCTTGGGTATGCGTCCACCTAGATTTTGAAAACGTTTTGGATCCTTTAGGAAATCCACAATTTCGGTCACTTCTTCCTTGGCTTCTTCAATCCCAGCGACATCTTTGAAGGTCAGTTGGTTCTTGTCCCGAGTAAGCATTTTGGCTTTGCTCTTCCCAAAACTAAAGGCTCCTTTGCTGGCCATTTTAAACTGTCTCGCAAAAAGAAACCAAATGACCAAGAAAAACAGGGCCACAGGCAATATACTATAGAGGATGTTATTAAACGTATTATTGTGCGGAACGACTTCAATATTGCGAATCCCGTTTTTGTTTAAAAACACTTCAAGCCAAGGATTAAGCTGGAGATCAACGAACGTTTTTCCTGATTTGGTTTCGGCCCCAACAAGGTATTGATACTCCAACCATGACATTCCAGACCCGCTATTGTCCCTGATGATCTTTACATTCTTAATTTTAGTGGGCGTTCCATCTTTCGGGGCCACAAGCTCAAGAAATTCGGGGCTGTAGGAGATCACGTCCGCTTTTTTCATCGGAAATTTACTGATTTGGGTGATCAATCCGATCGAGACGAGGATCAGGACGAAAATTACAATCCCGCGCCAGTGAAATTGAGGACCCTGGTTTTGATTATTATTATCATCATCATCGTCGTTATTATTATTATTTTTACGGGGGAATTTTGGTGAATTCTGCTTTTCCGACATAGTTTCCTTTCAAATTGATAAAAAAGTCAGGCCCAAGCTAACATAGCCCACATTCCATTGCAAACGGTTCTTGGACTCATTAATTATTGTCCTAAATTTACCATTTTGTCGCTTAAAACGCACCAGTTTTACTTTTTGTGTAAAACAAATTAAAAACAGCTTGGCCCAACCCTTCTCACGTAACCTCTTTATTGACCTATGCCTTAAACCCGAGCCTGAATGGCATGAATGAAGCTCAAAGGTACATCGAAACAAAATACCAATTGAAAGGGTAAAGATATGAAAAAATTAGTTCTAGGACTGGGCTTGGTCGCGGCCTGCTTGAGTGGATCTTTGACGGATGCTTCGGCTACAGTGTTTGTTAAACACAATTCCAAAGCCATATTGACCGACTCAACTCCAAGTCAAGCCACATACTGGGATCGGGTGCGCGGACAATCTGACGATACGCAAATAGTTTACACAACTGGCCATCGATATTCCAATGCACATTTGGCGTCAATGAGCGATGAAGCCCGTATGCGCTACTGCCGCCATCATGGGATCACTTACCGTGATGGATACCGCCATACTGGACGTTCTTGGTCCGAAGTGGTCTCAGACATGGATAACCGTTTGTTCAATAACGATCGCACGGTCGTCAGGTCACGCACTTATACCAGTAACGATTCAATAATCAGGTAATCTGATTTTTAAAACATAAGTTTTAATACGAAATAAAGCCGACTCGGTAACACGAGTCGGCTTTTTTGTTGATCTTCCTCGACGGCTCGGCTCGTTCCTACTATATTCCCGCGTTTTTAATCCATACCCCTATGCATTCATTCCATTACAAAAATAACGAACTCCATTGCGAGGACATTGCCTTAACACATTTGGCCAAAAAGTTTGGCTCACCTCTCTACGTTTACTCGAAATCAACGATTATAAATCATTACAAGAAACTGGATAAAGCCTTGTCAGGGGTTGACCATCAAGTGTGTTTTGCGATGAAAGCCAATTCAAACTTGGCCGTTCTAAAAATAATTGCTGAACTGGGTGGCGGTTTCGACGTGGTAAGTGCGGGAGAAATTTTTCGTGTGGAAAAAGCCGGTGGCGACCTTTCGAAGTGCGTCTTTGCCGGTGTTGGAAAAACTTCAGTGGAGATTGAATACGCACTTAAGAAAAAAATTAGTTGTTTTAATATTGAAAGTGAACCCGAACTTGAACGGATTAATGTCGTCGCAAAAAAATTGGGCTTAAAGGCTAGGGTCGCCGTCCGGGTTAATCCAAACGTCGAAGCGGGTGGACACAAAAAAATATCCACGGGTACATACGAAAACAAGTTTGGGATTGCCTTTGAAAAAATTCGAAGCGTGTACGCGAGAGCTGCCAAACTCAAAAATATAGAGATCTACGGACTCCAAATGCATATCGGCTCGCGCATTCCGGTGATCACACCTTACCTTGAAGCCGTAAAAAAAATCATTCCGCTGGTCATTGAGTTCAAGAAAAAATACCCGACCTTTAAAACTTTCGATATCGGGGGCGGCATAGAAATCGTCTATAATAATGCGCTCGAGAGTGGCTCGAGTCGATGGTGGGACTCAACCGACGCTCGGAAGTTCCTAACCCCAGCGGTCTATGCAAAGGAATTGGTTCCGCTTCTCAAACCTATTGGCGTAAAGATTATTATTGAGCCGGGTCGCTTTATTGTGGGCAATGCCGGCGTCCTACTTACAAATGTTGAGTACGTCAAAAAAACGGGATCAAAAAACTTTGTAATTGTCGACGCCGCCATGAACGACCTTATTCGTCCCGCCCTTTACGAGAGCTACCACGAGATTGTCCCCGTTCAGAAAAAAGCGAGGGGCAAATTTACAGCTGATATCGTGGGACCTGTTTGTGAGAGTGGTGATTGTTTTGCGCATGATCGAGCGATTTCAAAAGTAGGCGAAAACGATTTGTTAGCCATAATGAGTGCCGGGGCCTACGGCTTCGTCATGGCGGGCAATTACAATTCACGCCCCCTTCCTGCGGAAATTCTAGTAGATGGAAAAAAAGTTTCAGTCATCCGTTCGCGCCAAACGTTCGAAGATTTAATTGCGGGCGAAACTCTCAAGAACTAATCAGAATGAAATTCGATAAATCAAAAATTATGCCGAGTGTTTTAGCACTCTTCTTCGGCGGCCTAATGGCTTATTACATCTTTAATTCTATCGCCACAGAAAGCCTAAACCTAATCGGGATATTGTTTACAGGGCTTTTAAGTTTGTATTTTGCCATGCAAGCATTCAAAGGGAAACCCGCACCTGAGGCGACATCCACATCACCTCAACCGATTGGAGTCTCCCCTCTCCTACGTGCTTTATCACTCGTCGTCGGGCTCATCGCACTGGCTGCTGCGATACCCAGCTCAGCACAGCCCATTATTGTAGTGATCGGTTATTTGGTAATCGCAACCGGAGTGTTCATTCCCCATCTCCTTACTCAAAGAGTCAGTTGCGGTTTAATGTTCTTCTTCGGTATAGCCGTTTTGCTGTAAGGATTTCTTCGCTCAGACTACTTAGCCCAGTTATCGGCTTCCAAAGCCAACTCCTCTTTGCCTGCTTCTCTTAGAATCGCGGCCGCTTGCAGAGCCAGTGCGCGGCTGGCATCATCCTTTTTCGTTGCGTCCCACCCTGTATGGGCTATGGCCTGCCAACTCAGACTCTTGCCCTGCATTTCCTTGTTACCCAATTGAGCAAAGAGTTTTGCGCTTTCGGCAAATAGTTTTGTGGCCTTTGGCCATTGATCTCCTGGATGATCATCAGATGTAAAAACTATGGCTAACTGATACAGTGCATCAGCTTGACCTGCAATATCCCCCGCTTCTGCGCGAAGCCGGGCAGCTTCGGTGTAAAGCTCGTCAACCTTAACCCAATCCCCTTTACGCTTGATTCGTTCGTTGGGTTTGCGGAAGCCTGCTTCTAAAATTAAACTGCGCGCTTGTTCAACCTTAAGTCCCGCCGTACCGTAGGCCTTAGCAGAATCTGATACCAACGATATTGCCTCAGTCCAGTCTCCAGTTTGTGGCACCGCGCAAAGCGCCTGATTCTGGAGCATATTCCCCTCACGCTCAGGAAGTTTCAAGTCCCTCGCGATGGCAGCCGCCTGTTGGTAGTTGGCTCTTGCTTTTGCATTATCTTCTAACTCGTCCACGCCAAAGACAATGGCCCAACTATGTAATAACCCAAGCAAACCCAACCACTCGATTTTTACGCGTGGCTCCTGCCGCTCATATCCTTCCGTTAACTCCTTTTCGACGGCAATAAGGAGGCTCCGCCTCTTCTCCATATCCCGTTGTTCCGGTGGTAGCATCGTACTCCACAACTCGCTCTGGTAATATTTCAGAATGGGCTGGTTCACAGGGCTGCTTTCTATCAACTCTCTAGCACGCACATAACCGACAACTTTTTGTTGATCAGTCGATTTACTCTTGTTCACGTATCTGGAAAAAATAACTCCATAAATTTGTTTGCCGGTCATTCCTTCGAACGTCCCTTCAACTTCCTGCCAAGCCTTTATTGCGGTTTGTTCAGGATCCAACTTACCCAGGGCATCGCTCTGCCAGAGAATAATCATGCGCGCGGCAGCCTGAATACTCCCGGCAGCCGCTGCTTTTTGTACGAGGGCATCCTGCTCGGGCCCGGGGGCCGCTTGCGCCTGCTTAAATAAAGCCTCTCCCGAGGCCGACTCAACTGCACCTAAATGCGTCGCCAAAAGACACATTACAACCAGAAATATCCACAAAGACCGTGTGTGATGGACAACACGCACACCCATAAAACCGAGGCAGTTTATCATGACTCAGTCTCTCAAAACACAACGATTAAACAAGGACGAAGGTCGAAACCTATTACCTAAGAAATTATGGATCGGAACTTCTCTAGTGTAGTCCGTCATAAGTGACGTAACTTATCAAATGTCGCCCGGACCGCGTTATTTCGATGATGTCAATTGCAGGTGCAATCTTTTGGCGCAACCC
>JAWXCD010000135.1:0-4655 GCA_034440535.1 Verrucomicrobiota bacterium
GCGCTGAACGCTATTCAGATTGCTGAAGAGCTTGCTTGAAAAGATCAAAAAACTAGGCCGTCGAGTTAACCCATTTTGCCAGAAGCACCCGGCGCACTTACAATTTCGGATGATTGAACTGGATCGTTAGACTTTTTGGTCTTGTGCTGGTTTCGTGGGACGCCTTCTTTGGGGACGGGTTTTTCGTTTTTCTGTTTCACTTCATTTTTTTTAGTTTCCATGACTCTTAATGTATCGGTTCCCGTGCCAAGTCGGGCGTGAGAACTTGATTTTTAAGAATTCAAGTTGCATAGTCAGACATGATAAAGCTTTCTAATACCTTGTTATGCCTTGCTTTGGTCTTACTTGCCGGATGTGCTTCGGGGCCCTCGGGTACAATCGGGGGGAAGACGGTCGATATTGATGGCGTTGTGACCCAAATTTTCCCCGGAGACGAGTCCAGCTTGCGTAAAGGTAATATTGGATGGGTCACCGTGGAAGGCAAGCAGGGCTCGGGCAATTACGATAAGGCCTATATTACCGTAACCACGACTAGCCAATTATACTCACGCGTGGGAAATGAAGAGTCCGCTTTGACCTTCAATGAAATTAAAGTCAATGACCGCGTTCAAGTGAACTTTATCGGAGACGTCCAACAAATGCAGCCCGTAAAAGCCCGCGCTGCGCAAGTGGTTGTTGTCCGACCCGGAACATCCAAAAGCTGGCTTCCTTTTTAATCGTTCACTTTTTTAATATCTCTCTTCAAATCTTAGAGTGCCTTACCTAGGCTTAGATTAGCTATTTCGCTCATAGATAATTTGGGCGACCACTTGGTGGTGAATTTACACGCATAAATCGATAAATACGTAAAATGTAGGAAAAAACGTACAGAAGTGGGTGTTTTTCTAACACTTATTCAAATTATTCATTGACCGGACAATTTCCATTGTTTACAAGACTAGACCTCTCGAAGTCTACTGGCACGCTTGCCGAGACTCTTCATACCAGTTAGGTCGATTTATAAAATCCTCGACGGTTGATATGACAAAGAATAGCTGCACTAATGGGTGGTTGTCACCCGAAGGTAAATTTATTGAGTGTGACGGCCATGGCCATATTAAGGCCGCCTTCGAGAAAATCGGGTCACCCGAGGAAACGCTCGAGAAGCGAGGCTGGATCAAGCTGAGTTACCGGCAGTGGTACGGCATTAAGGTCAATCAACGTCAACTGGATTTCATTTTTGATTGGTGTCACCACAACAAGCTGGAAATCCCTGAGTGGGTTCAACAGGATGCAGAGCTGCTAAAAGAAAACCAATCTTAGGGCGCTGTCGTTTTAAAGTATTCCTTTGATTGTTGGGTGAGGGCGAACTAAACTTACACATGGCCAAGCCACCAAAGGACCGTTCCGCTGGCGATTCTCACGACCCATATTCCCCCTTGGAAAAAATCATTCCCGAAAAAGAACTCGAAAAGCTTTCGACTCTTCAGATTTTGGACCTTATTGCCGCGCGCATGCCGGATTCATTTCAAAACCCGCACGACTTCCATTTATTGCGCACTCGTGTTGAGGAAATGGAAGAAATTCAAGATCAGGCCCGCACCGCTATTGAGAAGCTCGGAGACGCCGTGGACAAACTCCGCGCCCCCGCCTTACGCCTCGGAACCTTACTTGAAGTTTTAGGAAAACACAGGGCCCTTGTTTGTGTGAACGGCACAGATTACATGTGCAACGTGGACCCCACCCTACCCTCCAAAAATCTGGAAACCGGATCCCGTGTCCTGCTTAACGAAGCCTTTGCGGTTGTTGATAGTTTTGGATTCAACGATCAAGGCCCCATCGTTCGTGTCCTTGAACTGATGTCAGACGGTCGGATCAGAGTGGGACAGGAAGCAGGGGTTACCGATATGGTGGTAATTAGGTCTTCCCTTCTCGCCAAAGAAAAAATTAAGGCCGGCATGGACATCCGACTCGACCCCAACAACCGAGTGGCGATTGAAATCATCGGGGTATCCAAACGTCTCGATCGCTCCTTAGCTAAAGTAGATCCCATTCCTTGGAGCTCTATAGGCGGTCAACATGACGCCGTGGAGATGATCCGTGAAGCCATTGAATGGCCTTACCTCCACCCGCACCTGTTCAAAAAATTTAAGCATCCGCTTCCGAAGGGATTCCTTCTTTATGGTCCACCGGGATGCGGAAAAACTCTTTTGGCAAAAGCCGCGGCTTATAACTTAAAAGAGCAAATTTCCAAGATGACGGGCGAACCGCATTCCGAATTCTTTTTGAGTGTGAAAGGACCGGAGATTTTGAATATGTGGCTCGGGGAAAGTGAACGTCAAGTCCGGGACCTGTTTGCGCAATGCCGCGAAAAAGCCAACGAAGGGCATCTGGCGTTCCTGTTTATCGACGAGGCAGAGTCCATTTTAGGCACCCGCAGTTCCCAACGTTCGGGATCAAATATTCTTTCCACACTTGTTCCTATGTTTTGCGCCGAAATGGATGGACTGGAATCTCTCAAAAACGTGGTCGTCATTTTGGCTTCTAACCGGGCAGACCTCATTGATCCCGCGATCCTTAGGCCTGGCCGGATTGACCGTAAAATCCGCGTGCGCCGACCGGACAAAGAATCCGCACGTCAAATTTACAAAATTTATCTGACCGAAGATCTTCCACTTTCCCAGAAACGTGATGACTTAGTTGAGATCGTACTCGAAGCCCATTATGCTCCGACTGAAAGCAATCGGTTCCTTGAAGTGACGTACCGAAGCGGGAAGAAACAATTTTTACACAAGGGCGACTTGGCTAGTGGTGCGCTCATTGCCGGAATAGTTGAAAGAGCTAAAGAACTTGCGATCAAACGTTCCATCGCAGAAGGCCACGACTGCCCGCTCACAGCCGACGATCTGTTGCATGCGTTTGAACAGGAATATAAAGAGAACGAATTGTTCCCGCCCACAGACCTCACGGAAGATTGGTTGAAATTAACCGATTTTGAGCCCTCAAACGTTGTGCAACTGGCTCCTATCCGTCAAATGAATAATCAAACCCAAAACCGGGTGATCTAAAAATAGTGTCGCTTGTGGCAGCTGAACTTTTTATCCTCCCTTCGAACTAACCCACCACCACGATGAGGACGCCATGATTCAGGACTTTGGTCGTTACAACATTCTACTCAAACTCGGCCAAGGAGGAATGGGCGCCGTTTACCTAGCCCGTCATAAGACGCTCAAAAGATTTTGTGTGATAAAAGTGATCAGCCCGCAATTGGCGCATGATCCGGAAATATCTGAACGCCTGCTCCGAGAAGCGAGAGCTGCCGCATCTTTGTCGCATCCTCATCTCGTCAATGTCTTCGATTGTGACCGGTATGAAGGACAGTACTTTATAGCCATGGAGTACGTGGAAGGCGTAACGATTATTGAAGCTATCCGGAACTTCCAATTCTTCCCGCTCCCTTTTGCTCTTCATTGTTTATATCAAGCTGCCAAAGGCCTCGAATACATTCACGGTCGGGGAATCATTCATCGTGACATAAAACCCGATAATATGATTATCGACCATCGGGGTACGGTAAAAATCATGGACCTTGGCTTGGCCAAAGATCGGATTGAAGACGTGAGCCTGACGACAACGGGAACGGTCATGGGCTCGCCTTATTATATTAGTCCCGAACAAATTGAGGATATCAAGTCGGTTGATGGACGGTCGGATTTATATTCTCTGGGAATTAGTTTTTATCAAATGCTAATGGGCCAAGTGCCTTTCTCGGGTCCCACTGCGGCTAAAATTTTCATTTCACATTTGAACGATCCAGTTCCTCCCGTGAATGCGGGTTCTGAGGAGCTGAATGCGGGGTTAAATCAGATCATTGCTCGGTTAACAGCCAAAAAGAAGGAGGACCGATATCCGGACGCTGCTGCCCTTGTGCAGGAGTTAGAGCCGTGGATCACCGCCTATCCTGTTCACTTGTCGACCAACAGCTTTTTTGCAAACCTCGGCTTTGAAAATCATGCCATTGCATTTCTTCTTGAGCGCGAGGGGCTGAAGGGAGTGAATGTGGATGCTGACTATCCCTCCCTTTCCTCGCCGGAGGACATTTTGAAAACGAGGGTGGGTGAAAAAAAACCAACAGCACCTCTCTTTTCTGCTCCAAGTTCATCCCCGGCATTGTCGTATTCTTTCCCTAACGAAACACAGGCTGATTTCCAACCACCGGTCAAAAGTAACGCGGGAAAATGGGCGCTGATTTCCGGGGCTTTAGTTCTTAGCCTCATTGCTGCTGTATTTTTCATTAAGACCAATCAAAAATCTGGGTCTGATGAACTAGGCCGAATCGAAATTACTGCGGAGCCAGAATCCTCAAAAATAACAGTCGCGGGGAATGCGCTCTCTTCTCCTGCCAAGTTCGACAAGGTCACGCCTGGCACACACACACTTGAAATCACGGCTGAAGGACATAAAAAATTAACTAAACCTGTTGAAATAAAACCTGGCCCTAACCCACCCCTCCATTTTGTCCTCCCAAAATCCCGGGGCTGGGCCTCGATTGAATCCATTCCGCCTGGGGCAGCAATTGTCCAAAACAACACTTTACTTGGTAACACCCCCTTTCGTGTTGAAGGAAACCCGGGGGAATCCAACGAGTATGTGTTGAAGCTTGTCGGATACCAAGA
>JAWXCD010000136.1:0-15513 GCA_034440535.1 Verrucomicrobiota bacterium
CCCAGGGTTGCTCGTCCGCGAGAAACCCTGGGTAAAACCCGGCTGACACACAACCCCATCGGGGTTGCGCCATAGGATTGCACCTGCAATTGACATCATCGAAAACGCGGTCCGTGCGAACTTTGATAAGTTACGTTCTGTTTGACGGACCACACTAGCCCTTACAACCTTGTCAGTATTCGTAGTTTTCAATTTCTGAGCTCCCCCTCAAATCTGCGTAAATTTGTGAGAATCCGCGGTTCCCCTCTTTCCTCAAACCATCGTGTCTTCGTGCCTTCGTGTGAAACTGTCTTTATTCGGGTTTCTTTTTGCGTCTTTTCCGGCCAATATTCCCAAAAATCTTTCCTAGCGGCATTCCTTTGCTTTTGGTTAATTGGCAGGTGTGAAATCTAAATTCCCCGTGTTAGTCGTGATTTTCGTGATCCCGTTTACTGTCCTCGGGGTAATATTAGTTAAATTATCTGGAGGGCGACCGAACACACGTCAGTGCGAAGTTCAAATGACAAAGATTGTGCGCGCGGCCGCAAGTGAATCGCTTAAGCATAGCGGGATGTTGCCTCAGTCTTTTCAGGCACTTTCAAATTCGATCAGCCCAGAGGTCCTCATTTGCCCAGCGGATCGCGCCCGGCAGCAAGCGAGTTCATGGGACGCGTTTAATGGCGAACAAACGACTTATACCCTTCATCCTCGCGATGACTCAAGACACCCTGTTTACATCAAATGCCGCATGCATAAACAGGTAGGGTTTTACGACGGAACAGTGGGCAAAAAGCGTAAATAGGAGGGGAGAGGCAACCCCTGAATGATAAAGGAGGGGAGAGGCAACCCCTGAATGATAAAGGAGGGGAGGGGCAGACGCCGCACTGAATCCAAGATTGCCATTCTGTGGAAAAAGATTAGTGAACAGTTCCACCTTATGAAAATCTGCACTTTCGCTGCTTCCCGTCTTTTGGTTCCCGTAACTCCGACTAAACATGATCATCTGAGAAAGGCTTTAAAGGAAGCGGCCAAGCTCAGGAAACAGTTTCCTGCAAAAGATATTCGTATCGAATTGGGTCCAGGCCGGTATGAGCTGGAAAAGACTCTTCTCATAACTGACGCATTCAGCTCTGCAAAAGGAAAATTAATATTCAGTGCTGCTCCGGGAACGCGCGCCTCGATCAGCGGTGGTAAGGTGGTATCCGGCTGGTCAGACGGCCAAGCAAATGGGGTGGATTGTTGGGTCGCTGATGTTCCTGAATTAAAAAAGAATGCTCATTACTTTACCCAACTATGGGTCAACGGATCACGGCGCAACCGGCCTAAGCTTCCTAGTAAAGATTATTTTCATTTTGATGGGTTTGTAGGACCCATGCCCAAAGCCTTAGATTGGTATAACGGACCTGATCAGATTAAATTCAAACCGGGCGACCTTAAAAAATTCAGGAACATGCAAGATGTTCATATCGTGATCTACCAATTGTGGTTTGAAATGCGGCATCGGATTAAGGAGTTGGATTTCAAAAACAATATTGTTCACTTCTTTTGCAAAAGCATAGGCCATCTCCTTGACGAAAAAAATGAGTTTGCCCGGTTTTTTGTGGATAACGTTTTTGAAGCTTTTGGGCAACCGGGGGAGTGGTATTTAGACCGTGAAGCCGGGAAGCTTTTTTATACCCCGCTTCCGGGCGAGACCAAGGAGAGTTGTGAGGTTATAGTTCCCCAGCTTTCAGAGTTGTTGAGGATAGAGGGAAAATCGCAAAAGTTTCCGGCTCGAAACATAGTTTTTGAAAATATCGACTTTGAACATGTGGACTTTAAATTGCCGCAGGAAAGTTGCGGTTATGTTCAGGCGTGCACAGGGATTCCAGGGGCGGTCAGGTTATTAAACACCCACGATTCCGTTTTTTATAATTGCGCGTTTAGGCATGTGGCTCAGTACGGTCTCGAGATCGGTGGCGGTGCGCATAATAATAAAGTGGTCGCTTGCCATTTTTTTGATCTGGGCGCTGGTGGTGTCAAGGTCGCTCATGAGGATCCGTCTGTTCTTGGTCAACTTCACGAACCTTTGGCTCGCGTCAAGCCCCTCACCGAAAAGCGGCCTTCTGCTGCAACGTGGATCACGGATTGCGTGGTTCACGACGGCGGGAAATTGTTCCCCAGTTCGATTGGGATTTTTATCGGAGATAGTGGACGAAATCGGGTTTTGCATAATCATGTTTTTGATGTGATGTACACCGGAATTTCGGTGGGGTGGACTTGGGGTTACGCTCCGTCTCGAACCGTGGATAACCGTATTGAGTTTAATCATATTCATCACATCAACTGGAATAATGTACTGAGCGATAACGGGGCGATTTACACTTTAGGTCGTCAGCCAGGTTCAACCATCAAAGGTAACGTGGTGCATCATGTCAGCTGTTACGGATACGGCGGGTGGGGGATTTATCCTGACGAAGGAAGCAGCGAGTTCTTGATCGAAGATAATGTGGTTTATCGAACAAAGAATGCTGGTTTTTTTGTTCATTACGGGCGGGATTTGTGGGTTCGAAATAATATATTTGCGAACTCCGAGCACGCACATTTTAATCCCGGGCGCACTGAATGGCACCGCACTTGCCTTGCCGAACGTAATATCATTTCTTGGAACGACGGCGAAATAGGTACTATTTCTTCCCGCCTCGATTCCCATTTTTATTTACTGCGTAACAACGTCCTCCACAAAAAAACCGGAGGCATGGTGAAGGTCAACGGTCTCCCGTTATCATTTCTGCAAAAACAGGGACAATGGACGGGATCATTAGGCAAAAACCCCCAATTTGTGGGCGAGGAGTATGATGATTATCGGTTGAGTGCGGACTCCCAGGCCATCACTGAACTTGGATTTAAACCTTTTGACTCCTCTAAAGCGGGTCCGCGTATGGTTAATCCTTTGCCGCGATCGTTTGCGCAATGGCCCTTTAAATGTGTGCCGGAAAAATTAGCGTTGGTGACCACTCAGTTCAGTTTTGTTTCGAATAAACCTTCAGCGGTAAATGGGGTCCGTGAGGTGATTTTAAAAGTTGAATTTGAAAACAGGGGTGATGCTTCGGGGGGCGCCGCTGTGGCGTTAAATGTCAGTGATAACGCTAAGTTAAAAGGGCCGAAAAAGTTGAAGGTTAATCTTAAACCAGGCAAGTCGATATCCTACCTAGTCCCCATTCATATAGAAAATACCGATTGTAATCTCAGTCTAAATACATACCCCGACAATACCTGCTTCCGACCTGCGTCCTTCATGTACGACGATCGAAAAAGGTTGATAGATTGGATTGATGAGGGTCCCGCGACAATTCCGCATGTCCGGAAATCACTTGAGAAGAAACAAGCGAACTTGGTTTCTGTGATGGGCACTACGATTGCCAATGTACGGTTTGGGTTTTTTGGTGGCTTCCTTGGCCTTTTAGCTGAAGTGAACGATTTAGAAATTATACCTAACCCGGAGTTGCCGTGGGGCGGGAGTTGTATTGAGTTAAACGTGTCTCACCAGGTGGATTGGAAGCCCGGTCAACCTGTCATCATGAAACAGCATTTTATTGTGCCTGAATCATCATCACCCGCACAACTCTTGGTTTTTGTTGACCCTGTCCCACAGTTGGCACCGCGCCAAGCTGACTTTGAATTCGAAAAAGTTCAGACCGGATATCGGCTTCTTGCCTTGGTTGAGCTTAAGGAACTTTCAATTCCCGCTAATGCCCGTGAATTCAGAATCGAGATTCAAGTAAACAGTAAGTGCTTCGTCGACCTTCCCCGGATGGCTTCGACACTCTTCGGGTCTATTAACCACACCGGTTCGCTCGAAAAATATGCAACGGTTCGGAAGGTGGGTTAGGAATAGGACGCATAGGTCCCATTGCTCGGGTTAACTCAAAATCTTCCTTTCCCTCGAACGGAGAAACGGTAAGGTGATGGTTCGTTTTATTAAATTGGCTATATGAAGGTTTTATTTCTTGATTGTTTCAGTGGCATCAGCGGTGACATGGTGTTGGGGGCGTTAGCGGATTTAGGGGTTAAACCTTCTACTTTTGAATGGGAGTTAACCAAGCTCGGCATAGGCGATTTCCACATGCATTTTGATCGGAAATCTAAATCCGGAATATCGGGGATCAAGTTCGGGGTGCACGAGGGGAAAGTTCATCGGCACAGTCAAAGCGAACCAGCGCAGGCTCATTCCCATGGGCATACACATACAGACCACACACACGCCCATGAACACGGTCACGGGACCCACACGCACGACGGCCACGAATGCGCGGGGCATCACGGTCATGATCACGACCACACACATGATCACGAGGAATCGGACGATCACGGTGCCCATAAACACGAAGCTCATGAGTGTGCTGAACACCATCAACATGAAGAGCATGACCCCGGTCATGGAGACTCTAGGGGTTTTAAAGAGATTAAAGCGTTACTCGAAAAGTCGGACCTTTCGGCGTTTGTCAAAATGCATGCACTGAGCATCTTCCGACGCATTGCCGTTGCCGAAGGTAAAATCCATGGGGTCAGCCCTGAGGAAGTTCATTTTCATGAAGTGGGCGGGCTTGATTCAATCATAGATGTCGTCGGTGCGTGTGTAGGGCTTGAAACGCTCAAGATTGAGAAGGTTTATTTTTCGCACCTTCAAGAAGGAAGTGGATTCCTCGAATGTGCACACGGACGATTTCCAGTGCCAGCCCCTGCTACACTCGAAATTTTGAAAGGGATTACTTTGGCGCCCGCAGGGGAGAAGGTAGAATTGATTACTCCGACCGGCGCCGCGATTGCCGCAGAATTTGGAGTCAGTTTCGGAGCGATGCCGACATTGCGAATTGAGAGGATTGGTTATGGACTAGGCACACGTGATCTTGCCAGTCGCCCCAACGTGCTCAGGGCGATTATGGGGGAAATGGAATCAGTTGAGTCTGAGTCCGGATTAGAAACAGATATCATTTCAGTGATTCAAACCAACATCGACGATGTGTCGCCAGAGGTTTTGGGCAACCTGATGGAGCAAGCCATGGACGCCGGTGCTTTAGACGTACAATTTGTCTCCGTACAGATGAAAAAAAATCGGCCTGGAGTGCAATTGACCCTCCTTGTGGCGCCTGAACGAGTAGATGAGTTTTCAATGCTCGTGATGAAAAGCACCGGTTCTTTTGGCGTGCGAGTGTACCAGGCTACGCGACGTAAGCTTTCCCGAGAAATTGTAAAAATCCAGACTGAATTTGGTTTGATTGATGTGAAAGTAGGAAAAGTGGGCAAGGAAATTGTGGCCTTTAGTCCCGAATACGAGTCGTGTCGGAGGGCAGCAGAAAAAGCGGGTGTCCCCGTCAAGCGCGTGTTTGATCAGGTACAAAAACAACGGCCCGGTTAACCTATGGATACCTATCAGCCCACCATTTCAGTCATTATTCCGGCCTTTAACGAGGAGCAGTACTTGCCGCGCACCATTGCGGCCATTCAAAAAGCCGGCGACCGGTTGCGCGAGGAACGCAATCAGACGATTGAAATTATCGTGGTCGATAACAATAGTCTTGATCGTACAAAAGAAATTGCGACTGAACTCGGCGCAAAAGTTATTTTTGAGCAGTTTAACAACATATCCCGTGCACGTAACGTGGGAGTCTCTCACGCTCAAGGTGAGTTCCTAGCCTTCATTGACGCCGACATGATCATCAGCGACGATTTATTATGTGCCATTGACGCGAACCTGATGGATTCGGATAGCGTTGGGGGAGGGACAGCCATTCGTCCTGAGCGGTGGACTGTTAAGGTGGCTATTTTCTGGCTGGTGGAAGCTTTTATGACTTTCCTATTTGGTGGGTTCCCAGGTGTGTTGCATTGTCGTAAAAAGGAATTCGTGGACATGCGCGGGTTTGACGAAAAATATTACGTCGGTGAAAAAATGAATTTCTATCGTCGCCTTAAGCTGTATGGCAAGTGGCGTAGTCAGGTTTTGAAGGATACTACTAACGGCACAGCCACCGTTTCCATGCGCGCCATTGCCCATAACAACTTCTGGACGGTCATGTTCACGTTCTTGGTGCTCATGCTTTCCCCTAATAAACGCGTCCGTGATCCCCGTTATTGCCAAATGTGGTATCAACCCAAAAGATAGCTCTCAGGTTGCCTCGACTTGTAACTGATTCCCAGTAAAGCCAAAGGGAAGGGGAACGCGCCTGATTTTAATCCAACGGAAAGGGTTGGTGTCCGTCTTGGGCAGCAGTGAGATATTTTTCTTTTAGATCGGCAGGTGCGCTCAGAGACAAATTTAAATCGCGAAGGAGTCCGTCGCGAATACCATAAATCCAGCCATGGACAGTCAGGGCTTGACCACGTTTCCATGCGTCGAGGACAGTGGTTGTTTGGGAAATATTGGAGACCTGTTCAATGACATTAAGCTCGCAAGGACGGTTGTGGCGGGAGTCGTCTTCCGGGAGAGCCGATAACTGGTGATGATGTTTTTGGTGAACGTCCTGAACATGGCGCAACTAGTTATCAACTAACCCGTGACGCTCACGGTGGAGAGCGGCGCGCACCCCGCTGCATCCGTAATGACCGCACACGATAATATGCAGCACCTTGAGGACATCGACCGCAAATTGGATAACGGATAAACAGTTCAAGTCAGTATGGACAACGACATTGGCGACGTGGATTACCGCGTAATATCCCGTTGAGTCAGCAATTTGAACCCCGCTTGAGTTAATACAGTGGTGGCCAAGTCGTTATCTTCCACATGCAAAGCGAGCGCAGACATATCGTGAGGCCTGACGAGGAATGCATAGACGAAATGAACGTTACATTCGGCTTGGGTCAACGCCGCAAGCACATTATGGAGATCACTTTCTGCATTTTTGAGCTCCACAGCTATTAGATGACAATCACTATATGCGTAGGTATACTCTGCGAAGATCGTGCGCGCGCGCTCGGGGTCATCCACCACCATGCGACAAATTGCAGAATCCGTTGTGTCGACAATAGAAAGGGCAATGATATGGACGTTATATTGGCGAAAAAGACGAACGAGTTCGAGGAGACGACCGACCTTGTTTTCCAAGAAAACGGCGAATTGCGAAATTTTTTGTTCGTTACGCTTGGAAGTGATTGATTTTGCAGGCATAATGTTCGGTTAATATATAATGATTTACCTTGGAAACGAAAGCGTATATTTCAGGGTGGTAAAAATTGCAAAAAAGAATGGGAATTATGGGCAGTAAAGGAAGAGCGGTCATTGGGATGAGCGGGGGAGTCGATTCCTCAGTTGCTGCATGGATGCTACAGGACATGGGTTACGAGGTCATCGGAATCACGATGAAAGTCTGGCAGAAGTGTATGAGCCACGCAGAAGAGAAATGCTGCGGACCTCAAGCCGTGGCCGATGCCCGTAGTATTTGCCATAAACTGGGCATTCCCCATTACGTCATTGATGAAGCGAAAGATTTTGAGCGCATCGTCATTGATTATTTTACCGCGGAGTACCAGAAAGGCAGGACCCCAAATCCATGCGTAGTCTGCAACGAACATTTTAAATTCGGTTCTTTGCTCAAAAAAACCCTTTCACTCGATGCGACATACATGGCCACTGGTCACTACGCGATCATTGAAGAGCGCGAAGGACGCATGGTTATGCGAAAGGGAGCGGACGAGAGAAAGGATCAGTCTTACTTTCTCTTCAGCTTATCGCAGGACCAGCTCCGCCATGCGTTAATGCCACTTGGAGCGATGCTCAAACCGGAGGTTCGTGAGGTCGCTAAAAAGTTGGGCATGAAAACTTACGATAAGGAAGACAGCCACGAAATCTGTTTTGTACCGGGAAATAATTACAGTGATTTCCTGGAAAAGCGGCTTGGGGCGGATCAATTTCATCCTGGTGGCATTTACGAAAAAGACGGAACGTTTGTGTCCGAGCATGATGGCATTGAACGCTTCACAATAGGGCAGCGAAAAGGTTTGGGCGGAGGGAGCCTCAAACCGCGGTATGTCATTGATATCGACGCAACGAACAACAGGGTGATCGTCGGGGATCAAGATGACCTGCTCACCAACGAATTTTTTGTGGACCGTACAAACTGGGTATCGATCCCCGAACTCGTACAGCCCATGGCGATATCAGCCAAGATTCGCTATGCACATTCCGGCGCTCCTGCGCACATCGAACCCGCAGGTCCCAATCGCGCGAAAGTAACCTTCACAGAGCCTCAACGCGCTGTCACGCCTGGCCAAGCCTGCGTTTTTTATGATGGCGACGTGGTCATCGGTGGTGGTTGGATCGAACGCCAGGAAAGCTTTGTCAGCCAATCCAAAAATCCTGTGGCGTCCGATCACACCCACGTTTAGTAATCCTTATGTTGTGGTCGTGGAGCGAACGACATCAGTTTTGACGAGGGCATTTTTGAGTGTCGTTTCGAGTTGGATCATTTCGCGTGCGGCATCGATACGTTTTAATTTCGCATCCTCGGCAATATGAATCTTTCCTGTAAGGAGGCGAGAGCCCTAAAAAACACAAGGCCTTCCTACTAACCGACCACGCGCAACTTCTCGTTCGTGGTCATTCCCTTGAACTTGCTGCTAGTTTTAATACGCGCCTGAACTGAGGTTCGGTCAATGGCATGACCGATAAACGCGATTGTTTGATGAGTGGGGTGAGTTTTAAAACGGGGTCATCCTTAAATTGAACCAAGGTAACAGGATTCTTAAGTTTTGTTTTAGGTGTGAGAGTCACGCAAATCCAATCACCTTCATTGGCCGTGGGGTCTGGGTGCGCTTCCTTTGAAACTTGTGCGACTCCCACAACTTCTTTTCCTACGTTGCTATGATAGAATAAAACCTCATCACCTTTTGCCATGGCGCGCAGATTGTTCCGAGCTTGAAAATTACGAACTCCGGTCCATTCGGTGGATTTATCTTTATAAAAGTTGTCCCAGCTATAGACCGTGGGTTCTTGTTTCACGAGCCAATAGTTCATAGGGATTAGGAAGAGCCAAGGGTAATAGAGCGCATGGTCGCAGCGTGAATGGCATCACTAAAAGCTTTCGGCACTTGGTTGGATTCCAACACGCGAAGTCCTTCTGCTGTTGTGCCGCCGGGGGAAGTCACTTGTTCACGGAGAAACTGAGGAGAACGCGCTGTTTTCTCTACCATGAGTGCGGCGCCTTTGACGGTTTGAACGGTGAGTTTTAACGCGAGATCTTCTGGGACTCCCTGTGCGACAGCACCTGCGACCATGGCTTCAATGATCAGGTAAATGTAAGCAGGGCCGCTCCCACTGAGGCCGGTAATCGCATCAAGGTGGTGCTCTTCAACAGGTTCAATAATCCCTACCGCGGAGAAAATTTTGCGTACGAATTTTTTTTGAGCTTCAGTAACCAAATCAGTGGTTGCAAAAGCAGCGGCACCGCATCCAATCTGCGAAGGCGTATTTGGCATGACCCGCACTACGGATCCAGCAAAAGGCGTCATTTTACTTAAAGGCACTCCCGCCGCGACTGAGATAACCAAGTGGTCGGGTGTCAGAGCCGATTTGATTTCGGCAAGGACGCTGGTGATTTGAACCGGTTTGACAGCCAAAACGATGTTTTTAGTCATCAAAGGCACTTGCAGGTTATTTGTGGCAGGATGAATATTTGTTTTCTTTGAGAACGATAACAGGGTTTCGAACGTGTTATTGCTCGCGAGAATTTGGTCAGGTGCGAACACCTTACGTTCGATAAGCCCTCGTATAAGGACTCTTGCCAGACGACCACAACCGATGAATCCGATTTCTGCCATAACGTTTAAGATATTTTCATTTTTGAAAGGCAACGAAGCAGGTACGGTAACAACTGCTTTTTGCGTGAGACCACGCCTGCTAATTCGTAAATATAAGGTTCAACCTTTTGATTGTCGATAGTGTCGAGATACTGGTCTGCACCTCGCACGAGAAGATAAGAAGAGTTTGTATTAATGTCGGTAACGAGAAGAGCCGCAAATAAATACTGGTGCCTTTGCACATGTCGATAAAGCTCTTCGAGAAGAATATCCTTCTTATCCCAGAAGTGACTGAACCCAAGCTCTTCAACTTGTGCCACGCTGAAATGATATTGGTCTTCAATATACTCTTTGCAGTCGGCTAAAATCGCGTCGGCAGGAGCTTTAATGCTGAGAACGGAGCCTGAGGCAAAGAGCTTTTCGGCAAGTTCAGATGGGTTTACCCCGGCGATTTCGGCAAGCCTGTCGAGAATCACTTTGTCCTTTGGCGTCGCGGTGGGAGACTTCAGGAGCAACGTGTCAGATATAAGTCCACTTAATAGCACACCCGCAATTGATGGGGGAAGTGCGATATTATTTTTAAAAAATTGATCCGCGACAATGGTGCTGGTGGACCCTACTGGTTCGTTCAAAAAAAGAATGGGTTGGTTTGTCGTGAGCGCCCCAATTTTATGGTGATCAATGATCTCCAAAATAGTGGCTTGTTCCGCGCCGCGAACGGCTTGAGAGAGCTCATTGTGATCCACCAGAATAATCTGTTTATCAACCGGTCGCATGAAATCAGATTTCGAGAAAATCCCTAAAAGGTTGTTAGCACTCAGAACGGGAAACGTGTTTTGGCTGCTTTCGGCGGCTGCACTCCGGGCGTCCTCCAAGTCCATTTCAGGGGGAAAACTTGTGAAGTCGGTGTGAACCATATTAATGATGGGTACACTTGACCGGATCAACCACGCTGAGGTCGCTGAATCGTAGGGGGAAACGATGATACTCACGCCGGTTTCTTTAGCCCGTGCTAGAATGTCATCATCAATCGCTAAACCTCCAGTGATAATGATAAGCCTGACTTTGGAAAGAATGGCGGTTTCCTGAATTTCGCGCCGGTCTCCGACAACAAGTACAATCTTGGACGGCGGGAAATTCTGTAACCGCAATGAGAAACTTTCTAATTTCATCGCCGCAATCATGAGGATCAAGTCTTCCTGCACGTCCTCATTGACCGAATGGAGAATTTTACCACTTAAAGAACGGGATATGTTTCCCAATGAACCAAGAATTCGACGCGTGTCACCCAAGCGGTGGCGGGCCGGAAGAAAATAGTCGCACAATTTAAAAACAGAAACCAAACCTTTAAGTTCCCCAGCCTTATTGATGATCGGCATAACCCGAATATTTTTCTCGTCCATCGCACTGAGCACATCAAGCGCAGTATCGTCCTCGTTCGCCGCTTCGATGCGTGTGCGCATGATGTCGGCAACCTTGGGCGTGATGTCCGGAACAAACCTCGGTGTTTCAACTTTGAAATTTGATAATATAAAATTAATCCGGTCGTTGGTGTCACCACAGCGACACGCAACGGCATTGGCCGTTCCTGTAAGCCTCTTAAACTCGGCGTACCCTAGCGCGGAGCAAATGGAATCTGCATCCGGATTCCTGTGACCTATAACTAATACTTCACTCATAAAGTCCGCAGAGTAAAGCACAGTGCCCCCACGAGAAGAAACGATTTTTTATCGACTCTTTCCTAGGTGACAGAGACAGGCCTTTCTCACGAAGGGATGCAAAATGTCGTAACGCCGCTGCTAATCTCTGCCTTGGCTCAGTCCTAATGAATTTTCGACTCACACGAAGCCACGAAGGTTTAGGAAGATGGAACACAGACAGGATTGTCTATGCTTCGTAATTTTCATTTCTGAGTATTTTTTAATCTGCGAGAATCTGCGGCTCCATAATGCTCATGGCCTCACGGGGAGGTCCTGAAGGGAGAGGCGTTCTGGCTTTTTAAAGCCTTCATCTCGGAAAAGCATTGCCATGGAGATGGACGTGTGCGCCGCTTCTGCGCCTCTGTTATTATCTAAACTGAGGCAACGTTCTTCCGCTTGTGTTTTGTTTCTCACTTGGAGGACTTCATGAATGATGGGTACGCCTGTCTTGATGGAGATTCGAAGTAACCCCTCCGTTATTGTGTGACCGAGATGATCAGCGTGCGCCGTCTCACCATCGATGATGACACCAAGGGCTATGATACCATCGTACTTACCGGTGTCAGCCAGTTGCATGATGACCGAAGGTATTTCGAAGGCTCCAGGAACCCTTAGGATCTTGACCGATTTTGCATGGGACTTGGTCAGCACTTCCTCGGCGGCCAAAAGCATGCCATCCACATATTCGGGATTATAAAGGCTGGCCACGATGGCAAAGCGGAGGCCGCGGGCGTCTTTCCAAATAGGTTTTGTCGTGTTAACAGACATGTGACGTGGATAGTTTGAATGGTTAGTTTATGAGGCCGTTTTTACGAAGCAATCTTTTAAATGCGAGTTTGTGGCGGCTTAGTGGTCTTTACGTTTAATTTGCACTGCGATAAAGGCGGTATCAGGAAAAATGAATTTTTTTACCAGTACCTCCACACTCTTGACTTTATATTGGCTCAAAATGGCCTCGGCAATTTCTTCGGCCAAAGTTTCAATGAGTTTTCTAGGTTTTTCCTGCGCCAAACTTTGTACGAGTTTGTAGATGTCGTGATAATTTATTGTGTCTTCAATGCGGTCTGATTTTCCAGCACGCTTTAATGAGGTCTTCAAGCACAAGGAAATTGCCAAGCGCTGCGCGTTTTGGCGCTCTTCATCAGGCACTCCAATGTGGGCGGAGACTTCGATATCTTTGAGTATGATCAGGTCAGACATGGGATTGACTGGTGTAATGGTTTAGGAGAACGCGGGTGGGAATATTAAGATCGAGGTTTTTAGCTTCGGCCAATGAAACCCAGCGAAACTCGAACGCCTCATCGTTGAGAGTCACCTCGTTAGACGACGTATGGCACGAGTAGTTCAATAAAATAAAATGAGCTTTACGGAAAAACTCTTCAGGCTGAATGCAATCTTGCACCAGTTCAAACCTGATTTTATCAATGGCCAAACCCGTTTCCTCTAAAATTTCCCGCTTTAGAGCGAGCTCCGCAGGTTCGTTTGCTTTGATTTTCCCGCCTGGGATGCCCCATTTGTTGCTCCACTTATGGGTGCGAACCATGAGAACCTCATGACTCAAGTTAAAAATCAGAGCCCCCACAGTAGAGATCGGAGGAGCGTCTGCTGTGATCACATGACGTTCCAAATAACCTTTGAGCCCGGACAAATTTTGAAAAAGAAAGTGTGGGTTTGATCTCTTGAGCTTATGGAGGGAGTCGTAGCCGGTGAGAACCGCGACACCCGTTATTCCCCCATGGTGGGCCGTATCGATGTCATGTTGCATATCCCCGACAAACATCGTTTCTTCAGGGTGCAAGTTGTTGTCCACAAGAATCTCGTGGATCTTGGCCGCTTTGTCCATGATTTGAACGTAAGCCTTTTCGAAATATCCCGATAAACCTAATAATTCAGATTGGACCTTGTAATGCTCCTTATGGATCGTACTCAGGAGGAACAACCTTAACCCCTTATCCTTGCAAAAGTTGAGGAACTCAAGGGTGCGCGGCAGAGGTTGAATGGTCCCTTGCAAGGAATGGAAGGCACGATGGTAATGGACCTCTAGCTCGATCATTTTCGCTTGAGGGATATATTTTTCGTAGAACTTAGGAAAGGGCAAAAAGAAGTTCTCCCGAAACTCTTCTAGAGTCATGATGGGATGCCCATAGTGCACGAAAATCTCGTTTGTGGCCTGAAACACAGGAGTAAAATCGTCCACCAGAGTACCGGACCAATCGAGAATGATATTTTTATAACCCATGTTCAGCCGTCCTTACCACGTCTTGGAGTAGTGCGAAAGATTATTTTCGTTTGGAGAGGGCGTCGAATAATTCGTTCGATTATAATCAAAACCTGAGTATAGTTCGAAACGCATTATATGAGTCAACCCCTGACTGGATCGCACCTCGTTATTTTTAGTATCATTTTGTTTTTTGCCGGACTTGTCGGGTGTTTGCTTATTGTCCCAAGGGTCCGACTCTGGGCAGGGCGTAAGCGTTTGGTGGATCGGCCTGATGTGGGTCGCAAAAAACATAAACGAGCGGTTCCTCGTGTGGGGGGACTCGCACTATTCGTCGTCTTTTTTTTCCAAGCGGCTATTTGGCTTTTAGTATTTAAGTCCAGCACAACCCCTGAAACGGTGACCTTATTCGTCACGGCTTCACTCATGTTTCTTCTTGGTTTTCGGGACGATCTTAAAGCCCTCGGTGCACGTAAAAAGCTGCTATTTCAGATTCTGATCGCATCCATCGCCTACGTGGGAGGGCTCAGGGTCGAACTGCTTTTCTTCAAGGAACTCGGCATTTGGAATTTTCCTATTACGGTCTTCTGGCTCGTGGCCACGACGAATATTATAAATCTCATCGATGGCATTGATGGACTAGCGGCGGGTGTCAGCATGTTTTTAATGATCACTTTGGCTGTAATGGGTAATGGTGATCCGGGTTACACTGTCTTTTGCCTTGGGATGGCTGGGGCGCTTCTTGGCTTTCTTTATTACAATTTTCCGCCTGCTAAAATTTTTCTAGGTGATGGCGGGGCGTATTTTCTGGGGTATCTCATTGGTGGAATATCCATCTTAACCTCGAACAAAGTTGAGGTGGCGGCCTCATTGATAGCCCCTTTCCTCGCTCTGGGATTGCCGTTGTTGGATACGACTCTTGCAATCGTCAGGAGGACAGTTCGGGGGATGCCCGTTTTTTATGGCGATCGCGAACATATCCATCATCGGTTGGTGGATCTTGGTTTTTCGAGCCAAAAAGCAGTGCTGATTCTGTATTGTATCTGTGCATTACTGAGCCTCGGAGCACTGACGGTTTTTTTTAGTCAAGGTCGCCTATTTCCATTGGTCCTAGGATTGGCGTTTACCAGTGCGCTGTTGATCATTCAGCAGTTGGGCTATGTAAAAAGTTATTCGACTCTTACTCTTCAATTGACTCGCAGTTATTCGCGCCGCCAGGAAATTAAAGCGACCCTCGAGCTTTTAAATCTTTTCCGTATTGCAGTCACAAAAGAACCAGACATCTCGAAACGCTGGTTGTATATGGCGGTTATATTTGATCGGTTGGGATTTGATTCCGCTGAGTTTCAACCCTTCTCGGCGGCAAGTGGGCATTCCCCATTTTTATGGAGGCAATTACTGCCTTATTCAAAGCCTGGATTGTTGAGTCCCGAATACAAACTTCACGTTCTTGAATGCCCCATTCATAAGGGAAAACGCCACGAGTATGGCCACTTGACCCTTAAAAAATTTATGCCAGATGCGGACATCCCCCATTTCCAACGGTTATGCCATTTAATCGTCATGGACGTCATAAACGATTTTCATAAAAGTGTGGCGAAGGCAAGCGGCGGAGAAGGTGCAGCATCACAGGGTTTATCATCTAATTAAGATTTTCCCTTTTTCAAGTCCGAATCAAATTAGACCCTCTCACATTTTTTATTTCTAGGGCTGTCTAGTGTAGTCCGTCAAACAGAACGTAAATTATCAAGTTTTGTACGGCCTCGTTATTTCGATGAGGTTAATTGCAGGCGCAATCTTTTGGCGCAACCCCTTTGGGGTTGTGCGTGAGCCGGGTTTTAC
>JAWXCD010000137.1:0-23000 GCA_034440535.1 Verrucomicrobiota bacterium
ACGAACCGCTGACAATGCTCAGCTGTGCCTCACCAACCGGGAGATGATCAAAGCCTTGACGAGTGCCGTGCGCGACAAGCTGCTTGAAAACAAAGACGTGGACATCATTTCAGTGAGCCAAAATGATAATTCAAACTTCTGCCAATGTGCCGAATGTCAGTCCGCGATGGAAGATGAGGGGAGTTTGTCTGGGGTTCTCGTGAACGTCGTCAACACCGTGGCTAAAGAATTGGAAAAGGAATTTCCAAGTGTGATGTTCGAAACGCTCGCGTACCAAAAAACAAGAAAGGCCCCTATCGGAGCACGGCCACGCGGAAACGTGATTATCCGGTACTGCACGATTGAGGCGTGTCCGGTGCATCCACTTGAAACTGATGATTTTAATGCTGGTGTCATGCGTGATCTCAAGGACTGGACGAACATCACACCGAATGTGTACCTTTGGCATTACGTCACCAATTTCTCGCATTATTTTATGCCGCATCCGAATTGGCGATCGTTACCTCAAGATATAAAAACTTTCTCAAGACTCAAAGTTAAAGGGGTGTTTCTTCAGGGGGCTTTTAATGCACCGCATGCCGACTTTCCAGAAATGCGTTCTTGGATCGCCGCTCGTCTTTTATTAAATCCGGAATTAAAATCTGAGGATCTCCAAAAGGAGTTTATTCAAGCTTATTACGGTAACGCCGCCGGACCTCTCCGCAGGTACCTCGACCTTTTAATGGACGGGGCTTTGCAGGACGAAAAAAGCCATCTGACCTGTTATAGTCAGCCAAAAGATTATGCGTTTATGACCCCGGAATGGACTGCGCGTGCGACCAAGTATATGGAGGAAGCGCGGAAAAGCGTCTCCGGAAACAAGGCTCAACTCGAAAGGGTTAATCGCGCCGCTCTCTCTGTCGAATACGCCATGGCAATGCGAAGCTTTGAATGGCGCCAAGCGAAAAATCCAGTTTCCGTCGACCCGATTGGTTTAACCAAGGCGTTCCTCACCAAAGCTAAGGCGTCAGGAGCGCTGAGGCTCAACGAAGCGGAGTCGATGGAGATGTCTGAGGCACGGATGTTGGGCGGAAGGTAGGCGTTGGTTTTGTTGTTTGGCGCAATAAAGGAAGAGGCCAAGGGTTCATGGAAAATGGTGTCCCACGAGGTCCTAGGCCCTTTCAGGGAAAAGCCGGAGAATGCCGGACTCTGTGGCGTCACAGACTCCACGTTCGGTGATGAAACCCCTCACTAATCGGGCGGGTGTGACGTCAAACCCATAGTTGGCCACGGGCGATTTGTCCGGAATGATTCGGACTTTGTGGATGTTTCCTGTCTCCTCGTGTACCCCTTCCATGTGGCTCACTTCCGTAGGGTCACGCTGTTCAATGGGAATCTCATTTAATCCATCGCGCATGGTCCAATCAAAAGCCGAGGAAGTTAGGGCGACGTAAAAGGGGATGTCATTATCGAAGGCAGCGAGGGCTTTAAGGTAGGTGCCGATTTTATTTGCGACGTCCCCCGTACGAGTGGTGCGATCGGTGCCGACGATGACAATGTCAACCAATCCATGTTGCATCAGGTGACCCCCGGTGTTGTCGGGGATAACAGTATGGGCCACGTTTTCTTCCGCTAATTCAAAAGCAGTAAGACGCGCGCCTTGGTTGCGAGGTCTGGTTTCATCGACCCACACGTGGATGGGAACGCCCGCAGCTGCGGCACTGTAAATGGGGGCAGTAGCTGTCCCGTGGTCCACGCAGGCGAGCCATCCGGCGTTGCAGTGGGTGAGGATGTTCACAGGGGCACCCTTTTTGTAGGCATGGATCGACTGGATCAATTTGAGGCCGTGCTGTCCTATTTCTTTGCTGAATTCCACCTCTTCATCCGCGAGCAGATTAGCTTCCTTGAGTGCAAGCTGTGAATGTCCACCGGGGTTCGCGAAAGGAAGAAGTTTGTTCAGGATACGATCAACGCCCCAGGCAAGGTTTACCGCCGTAGGACGAGTTGACTTCAGAAGGGTCGCTGCGCGGAGAACTGATTCGTGAGAAGCGTTGTGTTCCAAGGTCGCCAAGTACATTCCGTAGGCACCCGTTGCACCAATAAGAGGGGCGCCGCGGACATACATGTCTTTGATCGCTCGGCAGGCGTCCTGAACCGTTGTCAGATCTACAATTTTAAATTCAAAAGGTAGAAGACGCTGATCAATAATCTGAATAATTTCTGGATGTTTAGAATGAGGCCAGATCGTGCGATAGTGAGTTCCCTTGATGCGCATGACACATAAGTAAACTCAAAAAAATAAAATCCAAATGTTAAAGTGCGTTGGATTTTATTTGGTGCTTGCTGGATCTTTAGTTTTTTTGGATTGGGTAGGTTTGGAAGTGGTGATTTCCGCGTCCAGTGGTTTATTCAATTTGTTGACAGTGGCGGAGGACCCCGAGGGGGCATCATCGAGGGTTCCCCCGTTAAGTAACGCTTTGATGTTAGGCTTGGCGGCTTTTCCATCTCTGAGGATTTTAATGCGCGTAAAAAACCCATCTTCCTCCTGAATAAACTCAACTTTGTTGATGTAAAGCTTGTTGGGTAAAGCACCCTCAGGTGGTTTTGCATCGAGCGTGGGGAGGAAAAAAAGGTTGGAGGCCAAAAACTTTTCTCCAAACAAATCAAAAGGATCAGGACCAGAACGCTCGATGTCCCGGTAGCTCGTAAAGATATGATAGCAGGTTTCGGATTCAGGAAGAAATGCCTCGATCTCCGAGGACGGCTGGATGTTTGAAGGGGTTATATCTGATTTAAGCTGGGTAAGAGTTGAAAGATTCCAGCCCTCAGTTTTGGCGACCTCGTCAGCCTCATCTACAATTTCGCCCAGTTTATTAAAGCGGACAGCCTTCCAGGCAATGGATTCCCCTTTTTTCTGCCAAACTACCGGGGCAGCAAACCAGCGGGATCTTGGAACCCAAATCCAGCGTGAATCCTCGTTTCGCCAAAAACCGTAATGGTCCGTTAACCAGCTCCAAGGTTCTTTACCTTGCCACAACCAACCATCGTCGGAATAGAGCCAACGCCCATCTCGGAAGGGCTGCCAACCCGGCGCAGCGGCAGGTACAAAGGCATAACGATAGGTTTTATGGGGTTCCCAAGAGCCATGTTTCAGTAAAAAAGTATAAGCCACGTCAAAATCGACCCTAGGAGTGTCTGTGTACGGAGCAACAGCGGCTCTCAATGAGCATAGGGCAAGAAAGGAAGTGAGGATAAAAAGACGGTACATAGGTATGAAGATACTCTTGGAGTGAGAGGTTAAAAAACAAAAAAACCCACGTCACGTAAATGTAACAAAGATGGCTATTGATTCGTCACATTCATTCCCTACGTTTCAAAATCTGAAACCAAAGAAAGAAAATAAACCTCTTTCAAAAAACAACCTAAACATGAGGAAAATAATGAAAAACAAACTACAAAAGCTTCTCGTGGTACTCGGCGCCTGTGTGGCGTTCGGTGTTCCCACACCCGTTAAAGCTCAGCAGAGTGAGGCCCTCGTAGAGGCTCTCGTTCGTAAGGGCGTATTAACTGAACAAGAAGGTGAAGACATTAAGTCTGATCTTTCTAAGGAATTTAAAAATTCCGGCGCTGGCAAGTTCGACATGAACAAAAACCTGACTAAACTTAAATTGTACGGAGATTTCCGTTTCCGCAATGAATACGTCGAAACTCGTCGTAACTTCACTGGCGTAGCAACTCAAGCCAATTTGGCAGAGTTCACAAGGGAAGACCTTGGCGAAAACGCTGCTAACTGGCGTCAACGTATTCGTCTACGTTTGGGAGCCGACTATTCGTTGACTGAAGGCATCACTACTAGTATCCGCTTGGCTTCTGCTGGAGCTCCTGCTGGAACTGGCGCAGGCGATCCTGATGCTCGCTCATCAAATCAAACCCTCGGAAACTTTTTCGAGTCAGGTACGATTTATATCGACAAAGCTTTCGCCACGATTGATTTCGTGAAGTGGAGCGGCGTTGATCTCTGGGCTGATAGCATTGTTATCGGAGCTGGGGTATTTGACAACCCTCTTATGGGCAGCAACCTTATGTGGGATGGCGACATCAATCCTAACGGTGCTTTCCAAGCAGTTCGTAAAACATTCACAGTCGATGGAACTGAATTAACTCCGTTTATCACTGTAGGTCAGTTTATGGTTCTTGATAACATTGGCACAGCTGCCAACGGGTTCCTCGGACGTAACGCTGGTGAAAACCAAGACGTTTGGTTGTTCCCATTCCAACTCGGTGTTTCCACCAAGTTTGAGAACAAGAATAAATTGGACGCCGCATTTACTTATTATATGTGGAATGACCTTTCTGGTCCTGCCCTTATCAACGAAATCACGACTGGTGCTGCTGTTGAAGCGCATAATCGTGGGCTTGCATCAAATGGTCAGGTTACATCCACAAAATATAACGAATTGCAACCTGTGACTGGTTACCTCGCTTATGAATTTGCTGAATTCCCTCTCTACAAGAGAATTCCTGCGAAAATCTGGGCCGAAGGTGCTTATAACACGGGTGTTGACAATGGCCAGGTTGGTGCACAAGCCGGTGTTATGTTGGGTAAACTCAAGAAGCGCGGCGATTGGGAAATCGGTGCTTATTACCAGTACATGGAACAAAATTTCTGGTACGACGCTTTCACGGATTCCGACTTCTCGTCTGGTTCTGTTAACCGCCATGGTTACGTCGTTAAAGCCGGTTACATGATTGCTGACTCGATGAGCTTCAACTTCACATGGTTCGACACTGATGTGCTCGATCAACCAGTGGGTCTCACAGCAGCTGCGGGAACACTCCCAACGACCGAAGTGGGTCGCGCTCAAGTTGACTTTAACGTGAAGTTCTAAAGATTCTATTCCATCGCCGGGAAATCATTCCCGGCGTGGTCAATATCAAGGAGATATTAAGATATGAAAAAAATAATGACAACTATCCTGGCCGTAGCCGGGATGACAACCATGGGCTCTTTTGCCCAATCCGCCGCGACAGTTGATTCCAACCTGTCTTCCTATAAGCCCGTTGAAGGCATCAGTGGAACCTTAAATTCCATTGGCTCTGACACGCTTAACAATTTAATGACCTATTGGGCGGAAGGTTTCAAAAAGACCTATCCAAACGTCAAGGTTCAAGTTGAAGGAAAAGGTTCCTCAACAGCGCCTCCTGCTCTTATCAAAGGCACCGCTCAGCTGGGACCAATGAGCCGTAAAATGAAGGGCGAAGAAATTGACGAGTTTGAAAAGAAATATGGCTACAAGCCTAAGCTTGTAACTGTCGCTATCGATTCACTTGCCGTTTACGTTCACAAAGATAACCCTATCCAGAGCTTAACTTTGCAACAAGTTGACTCTATTTTCTCTAGCACACGCAAGCGTGGTGGAAAAGATGCCACTAAATGGGGTGATCTTGGTTTGACCGGTGAATGGGCAAACCGTCCTATCAGTCTCTATGGTCGTAACAGCGCTTCGGGAACTTATGGTTACTTCAAAGAAGGCGCATTAGCCAAGGGCGATTTTAAGAGCTCTGTCAAAGAACAACCCGGTTCGGCTTCCGTCGTTCAAGGTGTTGAGAATGACAAAGCGGGTATCGGTTATAGCGGTATTGGTTATAAGACCAGTGGCGTGAAAGCTTTGCCTATTGCTGGTAAAGGTGGCGCAATAACACCTAATCAACAAACAGCAACGAGCTTCGAATATCCGATCTCTCGTTACCTCTATGTCTACGTGAATAAAGACCCGAATAAAGGTCTTGATCCCGTGACTCGTGAGTTTGTTAAGTATGTCCTCTCCAAAGAGGGTCAGAGCCTTGTTTCAAAAGACGGATATTATCCTGTCACATCTTCCAAAGCTCAGGAAATTCTTAAAGAAGTTCTGTAAGTTAGGTTAGGTTAGTTAGAAATTAGCGGGGCCGTTTATGGGCCCCGCTTTTTTTATTTTATATTTCCATATTTTGCCTAAAAGTTTGGATTAATTATTTCTCTCATCAATTCATATGGAAAATGAAACTTATCCGCTCCGAACCCGTCTAGGTGCCGAACTGTTGGGGACCTACATCCTTGTGTTTACGGGCACAGCGGCAATAGCCGTTGATTCGACTACGAACTCCCTTGGACTTGTTGGGATTTCTCTCGTTTTTGGTTTGGTGGTCATGGCGATGATATGTAGTTTTGGAGACATTTCTGGGGCTCATTTTAATCCCGCCGTTTCCTTAGCCTTTTATGCGGCGCGTCGTCTGGGTTTCCAGGATTTTATGTGGTACTCACTCTTTCAAGGATTGGGAGCCATTGCGGGATCTTTGACTGTCCGATTGTTGATTGGTCCAGAAACGCTGGGGGAATCGGTTCCTGCAAATTCTTGGGGTCAGGCTTGTGTGATGGAGTTTATTCTCTCGTTTATTCTGATGACGGTTATTTTTAATGTTTCCTCAGGTGCAAAAGAAAAAGGAATTACTGCGGGCATTGCCATTGGTGGCACGATTGCCTTGAACGCTATGGTTGGTGGAATGCTCAGTGGTGCCTCCACAAATCCTGCCCGATCTTTAGGCCCGGCTTTGATCTCTGGGAATATGGGTAATTTATGGATTTATTTCGTTGGGCCTATCCTGGGAATGCTTGCGGCTGTGCTGATCTGCCGTTGTCACCGCAGTCGGGAATGCTGTTAAAATTTATCGGCGCCATTTCGAGATGCCCTTTAAAATCAGCAGGTTACAACTTATTTTTCCCTCTTGCATTTTAACTGCTTTAATGGACATTAAGCGTCGTGCCCCAGTTGGCACGTCAATAGAAAGGATGTTCTTTAACATGAATGGATCGAATAGAACGCGTGGGCGTTCATCATCAAGCCGCCCCAGAGGCCCGCGTAGGGGAAATAGTAGCACTAGCGAAACCGGGCGTCAGAACCCAAACTCCAATTCGCCTTTGGATAAGATTGTTCGCTGGTTTAAGGGTTTGTTTAAAACAAAAGCCCTTCAAGCCCCGATTAATAGTGCACGTTTGTACATAGGTAACTTATCGTATGATACTGCTGAAAATGATCTGCGAGAGTACTTTAGCAAAGTGGGCGCAGTCAAAGTTGCGGAAATCATTTGGGACCGCAATTCAAACCGTTCTAAGGGTTTCGCTTTTGTCGAAATGGAATCCCTAGACGATGCGAAAAAAGCGGCCTGTACATTCCATGAAAAAGAATTCATGGGCCGTAAACTGATCGTGAGTGGAGCGAAAAGTGAAGGTGAACGCAAAAGTCGTGATTAAATATTAAACTCAACTTTTAGTTCTCAATTAAAGCCGCCAAATTTTTGGCGGCTTTTTTGTTGGATCCAACTCCGGTGTTAAGCAACAGCGGTATAAATCAAATCTTGTTCGACATCTGACTCACCATTTTGCTTTTTCAATGTCGTCATTATCGTGTTGAGACATTGCTTAATGTCATTTTTTTTGAATGGCTTAGACAACACTGAAAATACTTTGCGATATGCGGCTGGAAGGTCGTGAATCGAAATCGCCCCCGAACACAGTACGAGTTTTGCCTCGGAATCCATTTTTATTATCCGTTCACCAGCGATTAAACCGTCCATTCCAGGCATGTTATAATCGATAAACATCACATCTGGCCTATGTTTTGAAAAAATTTCAATGGCCTGGTACCCATTTTTACCTGTAGCGATAACATTATGGCCATTATGCCTGATCATGGTCTCCATGACCTGTAAAAATCGGATATCATCATCTATTAAAGCAATATTGAGTCGGTTCATTGTCTTACCAATCATGGGTTCTACATGGAGGGATTGTTTTGTACGCGTTCACCTTAAGCAAACGAGGTGCCATCAAAGGCCGCAAAGGATGTAAACTTCCTTTCCAAGAATGAGAATTATTAGAATGACTGAAAAAAGGAGATTGAGAGGAGATAAGAGTCTAGGGGGCAATTTTGGATAATTGCAATTTAACGACCCTATTTTTCAAGCGGTTCTTGCAATTCTAAATCTGCAATAGCGGACATAATTGCGTCTGCAATTTTCTGATATCCTTGTTTGTCACCTTTAAGCGATGCGACTAACTCAGACATATCTATCGGTTTTCCCACTTGAATAGCCACAGGACTTCTTTTTATCTTCCCCCCGCGTGGGTAAGCCTCGTGCGCTCCGAAAATCCGCATGGGCACTACCGGTAACCCCGTTTTGGCAACAATGAGACCGACTCCTGGCTTACCAGGTTGTAACTTACCGTCCAAACACCTTTCGCCTTCGGGAAAGAGCAACACAGCATAACCTTCTTTAAGAAGTTTAATGATCTTCTTAAGACTGCTCATATCATGCTTCTCTTGGTCCACTGGAATACAATGCCACGAAGTTAGCAAGGCCCCAAAAAGCCTGTTTTTCCACAGAGTTTTGCGAGCTAGATAAAAAACGGTCCGATGCCTCACCGCGATACCCCCCATGGGTGGATCCACAAAACTCTGATGATTCATACAAAGAATCATTCCCCCCGTTTTTGGAACATTTTCAGATCCGTACACTTTGAAGTTAAACAGGTACCTAAAGATCAACATGAAAATGAAACGACCAAGTCTGTACCACAAATCCATAATTTATTTTCCGAGATCCATATCGTGAATCAATTTAAGCACGACTTCAATGTTCTCTTGGGGCGTCATATGTGAGCTGTCGACGACAATAGCATCTTCTGCGACTTTTAAAGGAGCTGTGCTCCTCGTCGAGTCGAGTTTGTCCCTGTGCAAAATGGCATCCGAGTATCCTTGTTTTTGCCTGCGCATTTCTCGGACATCAGGCGAAGCATCGATGTAAAATTTGTAGCGCGTGTCTGGAAACACAACCGTTCCCATGTCCCGCCCTTCCGCAACGATATCATCGTCGTCTTTTAAAGAACGCTGGAGAACCACGCAAAGGTTTCGGATTTCCGGTACAGCCGCGATCGGGGATACCGTATGATTTACTTCAGCAGCCCGTAACCACGCATCTTCAAGATGTTGTCCGTTCATGAACAATTCAATGGCGCGATCATGCGGAGTTGCTTCTAGCACAATGGTTGGCAGCCATTCGAGGATTGCTTCTCTTGATGCGAGGTCGACTTTGTCTTGGAGTGATTTCCACGCCATAGCTCGATACATGGACCCCGTATCCACATAGAGGAAACCCAAAGCGCGGGCGACTCCCCTTGCAATCGTGCTTTTGCCAGAGGCCGCAGGGCCATCAATCGCGATCACTTTGTGAAGGGGCATCATGGGTTTATAAGGAGTTAACGACCTTGGCCAGTGAGTTTTTCTAGGTCTTCAGCAAACCCTGGATACGAGGTTTGGATGCAATCGACGTCTTCAATGATCATTTCACCCTCACAGAAAAGTCCAGCAATTGCCATGGCCATTGCAATTCTGTGGTCGCCGAAGGATTTAACGCGTGCACCGACAATTTTATTCGCAGCGCGAATAGCAAGACCGTCCTCATAATCTTCAACTTCCACGCCGATGGCTCGGAGATTTTCAGCCATCGCCGCGATCCGATCGGTTTCTTTAACGCGAAGCTCTTTAGCATCTCGAATGACCGTCACCCCTTCACTGGCAAGTGCGCCGGCTACAGCGAGAATGGGAAGTTCGTCAATGACGTTAGGAATGTCCGCGCCTTCGATGACAGTGCCCCTAAGTCCGCCGCCTTGCACCTCGATATAACCTGAAGGTTCATATTCATCTTCATCCACATTTTCTCGGATTTTGGCGCCCATTCTTAGGAGAAAATTAAGAATTCCCGTGCGAGTGGGGTTTAATCCAACATTTTCTATTCGTAAAAAGCTTCCAGGCCGTGCGGCGGCAGCTACAAGCCAGAAGGCCGCCGAAGAAATGTCCCCGGGAACGCGAAGGTCCTTTGGTTTTGGAAGGTGCCCGCCGGAAATTGTATACTTGAGGCGGTCTGCAGTAAAAGGAAGCTCAAGATAATTAAATATGCGCTCAGTGTGATCCCGACTTTTCTCGGGTTCAGTCACAACAGTTTTTCCCTCAGCAAATATTCCGGCTAATAATAAACACGACTTAATCTGAGCGCTTGCCACTGTGGAATTGTAAACGATGCCTTTAAGTTTTGTTCCTGTGACTTCTAAGGGTGCGCATCCATTTTTCCCTTCTGCTGATATTTTTGCGCCCATTAGAGTGAGAGGGTTAACGACCCGGTTCATGGGTCGGCGACATAACGATTCATCGCCGGTAAGTTTAGATTTCATCTGATTCTGACCGGCAAGAATGCCGAGGATAAGCCGCATGCTTGTGCCAGAGTTACCGCAATCGATCACTTTTTTTGGTTCAGTAAATTTTTCACCCGCACCTTCAATGACAAGAGTCGTTGAATCTGGTCGTTGAATGGAAGCGCCCAGGGATTGCATGGCACGCATTGTTTGGAGACAATCTTCGCTGGGGAGAAAACCTGTCACTGTTGAAATCAGTCCACTGGGAGCCATTCCGAGGAGCATCGCGGCTCTATGGGATATGCTCTTGTCGCCTGGGACCTTGATTGTGCCCTCTATGGTCTGAGATTTCCTGACTTTTAATACCTTTTTACTCATACAATGCCGACCCATTCTTCGTGAGAATTGAAACAATTAATGACCACTGCCAATAGGTCAACCTTCAAAAGAAGGTGGATGGGGGAGTTCCGCAACTCGAGAATACAAATACAGGCTCGCAGTTGATTAAATTGGGTAGCCCCTATCGCGACCAATCGAACGCGCCCTTTTTTAAACAGTACACGTAACCGATAAAAAGAATTCCTAAAAAAGAAAACATGGACCACATGACGGGCCCGCCGGTGGCATAAAAGATTTTTGAAAAAATATCGGCTGGCACTTGGGCAGGAGCCAGCGCCAAGTCGCGGAACACGACGGACCAGGGATACATAAACACGACTTCAATATCGAAAAGGATAAAGAGCATCGCAATCAGGTAAAACTTTACGGAGAAACGAGGTTGATTTGACCCTTGTGCAAGCATCCCACATTCGTAGGGGCTGTTTTTCGCGGTGGTTTCTTTGCCTTTCTGGCCAAGAACAATCGATAAACCCAAAGCCGTGACCGCAAAGCCAATCGCGACAAAAGCTTGTACAAAAATTGGGAAAAACTCGTATAACATAAGGCCGCTCCTTAAACCATCCTCAAGGCGGATTCGATTTCTTGTTTCAATTCCTGAATGCTGACAGGTTTTTGAATAATCTTCATAACCCCTGCACTTTCCGCAGCTTTTTTATCTACGAAGTGCCCAGATAACATGATGATTTTGGCCTTAGGGTCGTATGCTTTGATTTCAGCCGAAGCGCGTATGCCATCCATTACCGGCATCCTGCAATCCATAATGGTGATGTCGGGCATGAGCGCGGGATACATCTGCACCGCTTCAAGCCCATTTATGGCATGGCCCACCAGCTGATGCCCTATCAAGGGTATCACTTCTCGGATCATCTCGGAAACGAGAGGATCGTCATCAACAAAAAATACACGTGCGCCCTGCCCATTTTTCTGGTCAGTAACGTCGATAGACGGGTCAGCCACCATAGAGGTCATAGGTTAAAAGCAACTGAGCAAACACCCTATGGGTTAGGAGTCCAGATTATTTTCGTATCATTTGTAATCCATCTCCCTGAAGCTGTAAGAATCTGCTCTTTTTTAATGTAACTCACGTGTCCATCGGCAAAAAGGATGTTCCCCCCAGAAATATGACTCAAAGTGGCCTTGCCAAGAGCAAATCCCTTATAGTTATTTACAAGTTTGTCCGCGCAAGTATCAAATAGTACCACTGTGGCCGGCGGGTTCGGGATTTGTGCCATGTTTACCCCTTCACCGTCCTCACCAGCTACGTCATCCAACTCCGAGTTCATGGCGTAACACACATAGTAGTTCTGCCCCGCTTTCCATGGTCTTTGAAACTTTCGTCCCGGACACGTCCAAATATGAAACAACGGCAGGTTGGTAATCGCAGTGCCGTAACCGGGAATGTCTTTGTACCTTGGAACTTCAAGATAGGCGGGGAGAACGTTCATCCACCCGTTATCAGAAGATCCGGTAAATGAACCATCGTCAGGAAGGGAGGCTTCGTTATCAGAACAATAAAGGGACAAGGCAATCGCCCATTGCCGCATATTTCCCGTGCAAAACGTTCGGCGCGCGTTGTTTTGGGATTGTTTAAGAATGGGAAATGTGATGCTTCCCAAAATCACAATTACCGCAATAGAAATTAGAAGTTCAATTAAGGTCAAACCGTTCGAGCTTTTCATGTTACAAGCATGAACTAACCAAAACAAATTAAGTTGCAAGGTCAAAGAATTTAAATATAAAAATATTTACATGCCCTTTAAATGAGTCCCGTATGAATTCTCGGGACGAATCCCAAAGCTCAGGGTTGCGCTTTCTGGAACGGAAGGCATGACGTTGCTGGCATCCCTTTGGGATGCTTTCGTCGTGGGGCCGTGCCGTGCGCCGGGCTTCAAAGCCCACGGCTCTTATTATCAGGACAGCCGTGCGGAGTTAAGTGCTGCTCGAGAGCACGCTTGATCTCCGGTACTGTCATGCCCTTTGAAAGGGCGTTCGCGAAGCTGTCCCGGTCGAGGATGACTTGCAGCCGCTAAGCAAGTATTCGAACAGGAAAAAGCTAAAGCCGAAGAACGATTAAAGCAAAAAAAGGCGCGGCTGGCGGAGCTTTGGATAGAGGTGCAAGCGGCGGCACGGATTAAAGACCTTAAGGATCAGCTCGCAAAGCTTGGTTACAAGTTTAAGGATGGGGAGTGGACAGAGCCGACCTTACACTTTGCCCAGAGAGAATCGGCCAATCAACGTCCTGACCCGGCCAAGGGTAAGACGATTCCAAAAACAAGCCGAGCATTGGTTTAATGCGCTCACCACGCCAGCATTCCGCAAGGCGTTTCAGCTACGTATCGCACCTATTTCAATGCTTGTAGATGCGGGAGTGGTTGATCAAAAAACGCTCACCGGACTTGAGCAGGCCGCGTACGAGGCGAAGACACGCATTTTTTACCTGTTAAACGAGGGGCTGATTGCCAACGCAAAAAATCAGATGATGACCCTGATTAACATGCAGCATGAAATCGGGCATGCATTTTGGGACACGCTGTCCCCTGAAGTTGCGCAGGCATCAGAAGCCCTGTGGAAAGCGGAGTCAGAAACCAAGTCTGGACCCTTGTACGAAAATGGGAAGTTAAAGCCCGGCGTTGCGCTGGGCGTTGAAACTGATGTCAAAGAGTGGTTTGCCGAGCGTATGGCCTGGAACAACCACCAGTGGGCCCTGGGACGCATCAATGCCTCATCCGGGGGCGAATCGATCCTATCAAATCTCGCCTTTAAATTGCGAACCATGCTGATGGACATGACTTCTATTCTGAGGGGTCAGTCACCAGATGCCTTGACGGCGGAGTTTAGGAAGTTTTTACGGCAGGGGCGGCTTGATGCACGAACAAGAGTGAATTCATCAAGAGAGTTCGCCAGTCGAGACACCGGTGATACTTCAATCAGAATAGAAAAAGATTCGAAAACTTCAAACAGGAACTTCTTAAGTTTCAGTTTGGGCATGCTTCATCTGGTTTTAACCTTGGTAGTCCATCCCCATTTTTACTGGCGTGCGATATTCCTGATTTACCAATTACGTTGTCTAGCAAAACATTAGAATCAAAACTGCAATCCCATCCTGAAATTAAGCTTTTTGATGTGATGAAATTAGTAAAGCTCTTAGCTTCACCGATACTTGTAGCTAAGTCAAAATCCCATGCTGATCGGGTTATCGTAATTACAGACCGCACACTTAGAACGGGGGACTATTTGGCCGTAATAATCGAAACCGCCCAGGATGGTGAAAATATAGCATCAGTGGTTTCTATTAATCCCAGAGAGCAAAACAATATCATTAAATGGATTAATGAGGGATTAGTTATTCGTCAGGACATAAAAAAGAGCCAGCTTTTTTTACAGAGTGCCGAAGGTCTAATTCCCTCAGACACACTCCGCCGGGCTGGCTCTGTGCTTAAACATACCCCCGACGAGGCTACTGTCAATGGTCATGTTGGGTTTGCACAGCGCCGTTCCGACGATATTCAGAAGGACATCGACAAAATCGAACGCCAGATTTCCGATGGCCGTGCGCAAGGGAAAGCCCCGGCACAGCCACTCTTGGCGCAACTCGCGGAGTTACGCGTGGACCGGGATGACTCGATACCAGGGGCGAGTGAATCCGAGGAACAATTTCAGAAGCAACAGGAGCAACTGATTGCCGATGGGCTGAATGCCCTCGAACAAAGCCGACAAGATAAATTGAGTTCCGTTGAGTCATCTACCTTTGAGCCAGATGGGCGGATCGTGAAGCTCATTAAAGGACTGAAGGAGGTGTCAGTCGTACGATGCTTAACAACCGGCTACAAGCTGGGGGAGCCTCCGGCTTGTGCGATTGCGATCTTGGATGTCAGACCCGAAGGGGTTGCGCGCCAATCCGCATTACGTGGAACGGGTTGCATGGACTTGATCGACTTGATCGACTTGATCGACTTGAGGTCGATATGCTCTAATTAAGTTGGATATAGCCCCAGACTGAGAGGTCACCGGAGAATCAATGTTTCATCATCGTCTAACGTTTGGAGACAAGGATTTAGGTGACTTTTTCAAATCTCCACTTCTTGATCCAAGACGGGAAGAATAGGATTTAATCCGTATTTATTATTGAATTCACGTGCTAATGCTGCGCGTGGGCGGGATTCCCCATGAGTTAAGAAAACGCGAGGTTTATCATTAGCTAAGGGTTGAAACCATTGTAACAGTTCCGTCTGTCCTGCATGCGCGCTAAATCCACTGAGAGTGTGAACTGAGGCTTTTACAGCAATGGGTTCGTTCATGATTTTGACAACAGGTTCTCCGTCCACCAACAATCGACCAAGAGTCCCTTCTGCTTGGAAACCCACGATCACAACCGCATTTTCAGATTTCCACAGGTTCTGTTTTAAATGGTGCAATACACGCCCCGCATTGCACATTCCGGCTCCCGCAATGATCATGCACGGACCAGAAATGCCGTTGATCGCTCGTGACTGCTCAGCGGTTTGAGCTGTTTTCACGCTCGCAAAGGCATCCTGTAGCTCGTGACTTTTGAGGAGGGCTTGGGCTTCGGCATCAAAGATTTCGCTATGACGCGCATAAATCCGATTGGCTTCTAATGCCATAGGTCCATCGACATACACAGGGAAGCGTGGAAATGAGCCTTCTTTAAAGAATGCGGCGAGGTGATAAATGATTTGTTGAGTGCGGCCAATCGCAAAACTCGGTACGATTATTTTTCCTCCTCGCTCAACCACCTTGGAAATAATTCCTTTAAACTCAACCAATGTCGCGGCTAAGGGTTTGTGATCACGGTCGCCGTATGTGGATTCCATCACCACGACATCTGCCGTCTCGAAAGTTTCGGGATCGCGTAGGTATGGAACGCCCTTGGGGCCGATATCGCCTGAAAAGATGACGCGTTTCTTTTGACCGTTTTCCTCCGCGACCACTTCAATACTCGCAGACCCCAGCATATGCCCGGCTTCGATATAACGCGCAGCGATACCCTTCACGACCTGAAAATAGTGGTTGAATATGACCGGTTTAAAAAACGAAAGGATACGTTCCACGTCTTCAGCGTTATAAAGGGGTTTGTAAGGCTCTTGACCCGCTCTTTCACGTTTACGATTGATTCGTTCCATGTCGTAAGCCTGAACCTTTGCGGAGTCCTTTAGAATTAGTGACGTCAGATCGATGGAAGGCTCGGTTGCATGAATTGAACCTGAAAAGCCAGCCTTAAGAAGCAACGGCAACCTGCCTGTATGATCATTATGCGCATGAGTCAGGAGGACGGCGCTTAGCCTAGAAAAATCAATGACGGGCAGAGTGCGATTGAGGGACTGCAAATGGCGCCCTCCTTGGAAGCTTCCGAAATCTATCATCACCGAGGCTGAGTCGGTAGTAAGAAGATAGCACGAACCCGTCACAGTGCCGGACGCACCCAAAAATTTTAATTTCACAATCAAACTCCTTTTTAAAGATATGCACGCAACAAAGACGATTAGAAAGGATATTATGAAAATTACAAATACAGGAATGAGGATGGTTCAAAAAATAACATCAAACGATGCCCATGCGACAAAGGAAATACTCCTTAAAGAGCAATTCAACACCTTCGTGAGTATATCCGAACCGGACGAGATTATTAAATTTTCGAGTAAAAAACCGGCGAATAAAAGAATTATCGGCCCACTGGGGTGCCCGTTCATCAAGGGCTTGGCAGGCGACTTCCACGGCCTTTTCGTCTTCGATTGAAAGGCCTTCCCGTTCCAGTGATTTCCGTGCCAATTGAATGGCATCGAGAGAGTCTTTGGGCATCCCTCGATCATGAACGAGTTTTTGTAATAAGTCGTGATTCACAGCACCATAAATTAAGCATAGAGGCTGCCAGTTGTTTGGAGGACCATGATCCCGTTGGATGCGAACTTAGCGATCAGCCTTGGAACGCTGTTTTAGTTGACGGACTGAAGTGATTGTTTTTTGCCAGCAACGGCTTTATCGAGAAGCGTTTGAAGCTGTTTTGACCCCGATATTTCACGAAGTGCGGTCTGCGATTTATCAATCGCTTCGTCGTACAATTCTTTATTGAGAGCCAGTTCGATATCACGAACCCAGACGTTGTGTTGCTCGACTTTTTTACGAACAGTTTCACTCCCTGGAAGGTCTTTGACATGAGGTGTTGAAATGAGTTCTGAGGCACTTTTGTATTCACCCTGAGTTAAAAATTCTTCCGCCTGATCCAAGGCTTGAGTTGCTTTTTTAAGACTCTCAACAGGGATAGTTTGTAAAATATCGATTTTTTGGGATAACCCAGAATGTAAACTTTCAAGTGTGCCAATTTTTTGTCTGAGGACTTTTTCCTGTTGATCAATGAATCCTAATTGGCCTTCCATTATAGCCAATTGATTTTTAAGTTGTGTGCTTTCTTCGGAACCTGCGGCGCTCATCTTCGTGCGGTTTTTGGCAATGAGCTTGGAGTATTCTGCTCTGGGCTGGGCAAAATTGGAAATTTTGGTGTTGAGAGCCTGTATTTCGTTTGAAAAACCACTTCTTTGTTTTCCTAAAAGTTGAATGACCTGTGGGACGGATAAGAAGTAAGCAGAACTTTTGGGATATTTTGTTTGTATAGAATCAAAAATCTCTAAAGTCATGGCTTGGTCATTACGGCCTAAAGCCTTCACCAAATCGTCATATAACAAGTTAGCCTTGATATCATAATCCCGATCTTTGGCTCGTACTTGATCATACCATTTTCCCGCAGACTTTATTTTACCCTGACTGACCTTTTGGTACTCATCCTCCCAGTCCTTAATAATGATCTGGACTTTGGGCACAAGAGGGGAGGCTGGAAATTTGCGAAGAAAGGATTTCCCCATTTTGAGTGCGGGAACGTAATCTTGTGCGATCAATGAATGCCGAGGATGTAATTTAAAGAGGGAAAGTGAATCAAACTCATCCTCTTCTTCTGACAGGGTGACTCGTTGTTTGATATCAGCCTTGATAATAGGCAGAATTCCACTTGCTGAGTCAGATTGATACTTAATGGTAACCGTTTGTGGGTCTTCCCTCACAATTGATCCAACGAAAGTGGAGCCATCATTTAAGACAATGCGATCCCGGGCGTGACTAAAGCAGAGGAAAACTGCTGTTGCGCCTATACTAAGTTGAATTCTACGAAACCCGGTCATTTACGTCGGGCAATGTAATGTCACATGCCTCATTTGACGAGAGAAAATGCAGCTCCGCCTCCTTAAGCGAGGACGGCCTATTCCCTAAACGTCGATGATTTTGTCGTTATCGATCTTTTCGCGGGAAGGGGGAGGGTGGTTTTCGTTTTGGGTTTGTTGATTTTTGGCGCGGCGTTTGTCGTCGATTCCGAAAAATAAGCCGAGCAGGCTAATGATAACTGAACCGCCTATCGTGGCCCACCACCCGTCGACATGAAACCCTGGCACGATCCATCCGACCATTTTTAACAGCAGGGCATTAATCAATATTAGGAAAAACCCCAATGTAAGAATGATAAATGGGAGGGAAAAAAGCATGAGCAGGGGTTTAATGAACGTGTTCAGCAGGCCTAGGACGAGCGCAGCGATAAATAATGCTTGAAGGGTGTCGGCACGAATATCCGCAAAAAGAGCATCAACAACCCATACAGAAAAAACGAGAAAAACCAAACGGAGCACCGATCGTATCATGCGTTCGTTATAATAACCGCAGGTTAAAAAGTGAAGCGCGAAATGTTTCGAGGTGGACCTTTAGTTTGGTTGCATTAAATGACGCTAAAGAAGTTTTAAAAAATTTAAAAAGATCATTGACATATCAAACTGAACCTTTTAAGCCTCTGTTCCAACAATCAAAACTTATGGACAATTTAAATATATCTTTAATTATTGGGGCGGGAGATCTGAAGCAAATCTTTTCAGCGATTTTATGGCTCATTATGGCTGTGGCGTTTATTTGGGGGGTGGTGAAGGTGATTCAGGGGGCGGCCTCGATTAATCGTGGAGAAGAAGGGGCCATGAACATCGTCGGAGGTCTGTTGATGGCCGCCGCACCGTTTATCATGTTTTTTGTTTTCACTAAAATGGGCCTCGGTGGTGCCGCGGTTGATCCCAGCTCAATTGGGAGTGGCTCTTTTTAGGAGGGGATTATGCAAGGAAAACAACAGCAACGGTTGCCAATTACCTCAACAAATTCTGCAACGGACTCCAAGGGTGTGGCCTTTGGGCTCGAGGGAAACCAATTCATTCCGGTGGTGGCATCCATTATTCTTTCAATTGCTTTCCTAGCCTCATTTCTGAACGCGGAGGGTTTGCGTCAGGTAGATCCCACCCTCAGGGTGCTCATGGCATTTACGCCTTTTTTTATCACTTTAGCCTACACATTTTTGTTCGTGCACAACAAACCACCTCGCTACAGGGATGATGTACTTGATCAATGGTTAACAACGGGTGATTTTAATTTTTGTTCTCGGAAAGTGCTCGCGCATCCGCTTTATGAGAACCGGTTGGAGCTGCGTCAACGAGTGACAAGTTATGGCGCAAATTCCTGACGGTTTTTTTCTTAAAGGCATGCTCTTCTGGGGGGAGTCCCTATCCCGGGAAACGATTGTATCCAAAGGAGTTTACCTCGAACCACCTGATCTATCGTGCGGGTCGGTTCAATCCCTTTGCGATTTTCAGGATCAGGTGCGAATTTTTCTTGGATTGATCAATGATGACATGGCTGTCCAAGTGCAATGGTCGGTTGATAGTGATTACCGAGCGGAGCTGGAGCGGTACCATCGGATCACTTTAGAGAAAGCAAAAAATCCTTGGACTACTTATACACGAAATGAGCGGTATGCGCGTTATACATACCTCATGGAGCGGGGACTTCTCCGTCGTGAACGATTGGCGGTTTTTTTCTCGCGCAAATGTAACACGATTCCTAATGGAGGGCTGCCCGCCGTCGCGCAAATCACACGGTTTCTGGACCAACAAGCGCGGAACTTTGATGAGGTGTTAGATACTATTGGCTCGGTGTTCACTGAAAGTCGTCTGCGGCCCATGACTGACGAGGAACATTATTATTATTTCCGGCGTTTTCTGAATCCGTCCTTAGCTCTTAAAACCTTTAAAACGGTGGATCGATATGAAGGATATGACGCAAATTCTTCTATTCTTGAGAATTGTCTGCGCTCCGACGGTATAGCATTGAAACACGACGACATGGTGGCCTTTAAGTTGGACGATTATTATCACTCGCAGTTTATCGTTCGGCGCTGGCCCCGGCAAACTATGCCCGGATTGATTCACTCCCTGACTTCAGCGGTCATGCAAGAGTACTGCATCACGATGAATATTTACCCGATTAATGTGCAACGGGAAATCAAGAAGGAAGAGGACATGATCGCCAGACTTGAGGGTGATATGATTCATAACAAAAAATACTCGCTCAAGGTGTCGATTGCCAAAAAACATCGGAAGGTTGAGGCCTTGATGATGGGCTACACGATCCCGTTTCATGTGCTCACTGTCATCCGGTGCTGGGATCAATCGATCGAAGGGTTGCAGGCAAAAAATGCAGCCATAAAAACCGCTCTGCAAGGAATGAACGGATGTCAGTATCATCAATGTAATCACGAAGCCCAAGCGCGTAATGTGTTTTATGAAACGTTCCCGGGATGGACCGGAGGTAAAGTTCGGGAATGGGATTTGTATGCCGAAAGTGATTATTTGGTGGATTTGCTGCCCCTTTCTAACACGTTCACTGGGGCATTGGAAACAGGTGAGGCTCTTTACGATGGGAACATGGGAAACATACTTGGGGTTGAAAGTTTTACGGGAAACACGCCTCAAAACTTTACGCTGATTGGGATTACCGGTGCAGGGAAATCAGTGATGATGACCGATTTTCTTTCACAATCGGAGTGTATGTATGATTTCACGGCGATCATCGAAGAGGGGTTGTCATATGCGACTTATACGCAGCTCATGGGGAGTCAACCCATAGTTCTGACACCGGACGCCCAGTACACGATAAATTATTTAGATACCTTGGGGCTGCCTTTAACCACATCGCAAGTGGCCAATGGGTCAACCTTGTGTCTGAAAATGATAGGAGCCAGTGCGGATGAGGATAAAAATAATCGAAGGTCTGCGTTGTTAAGTAAGTACATTCAACATTTGTATTGGGAGGCATACGAGGACTGGAGAAAAGACCATGAGAGGGAGTTTGAAGAGGCCTGTGTGTTGGCTTTTTTGTGTGAGGAACATCGAAAACTACGTATGGGAAGTGACGCTACTTTTGTAGATGCATTTCTTGAAATTCAGGATTTTAAACAAAATGATGGGGCACAATATGCGGAGTGGGTTGCAGGGATTTCCAAGGAAAAGGTTTTGGCTTTTTCGAAAGAACCTTCCACAGCCATGCACGTTCGAAACACGGCTTTTTCATTTTTCAAACGTGCTGATTACCAGAATCTAACGCATTCGTCCCTTGTCGAAACAATGCGTTACGCTCCCATCGACGATGATGATCCGACAGAATTAAATTTCATCGCGGATATGCTTGCTGCGTGGACAAGGGATGAGGGGCGGAATGGAGTGTTGTTTGATGGAATTACGAATCTGCAAATCACGGGGAATATCGTTCATTTTGAGTTAGGTCGCATTCCCGAAAGCGCGCGGGAATTAAAAGAGGCTGCGGGGTTTTTAGTTTCGAATTATATCCGTCAACATATTGTCACGCTGCCGCGAGGTCAAAGGAAACGAGTTATTTTTGAGGAGGTAGCGCGGTTTGTAAATATTCCGGGGGCTGATCGCATTTTGTCGGAGTTCTATTCACAACTTCGAAAATATGGGTGCTGGTGTATTTCGATTTTTCAACAGTACGGGCAACTCGCAAATAGCCCTTTAAAAAGAGTTATTTTTGCCAACTCAAAAGGATTCCTCTTCATGCGTCAGAATAGTCGCGAGGATATTGAGGATATCGCCAATGAAGTGGATTTGCCGGATTCAATGCGTCGAATGATAAAAAATTATCCCATGCCCGAGCACCAGCACGGGGATAAAGCCGCTTATGTTTGTTATTTTGTACCGGGCGGAGGACGTGCCGGGAGTGGGTTGTGTGGAACGGTAAAAAATATTGTATCAACGGAGATGTTGTACGTCGCAAGGAGCGATGGTGAGCATTTCGATAAACGTCAGAAATCTTTAAGTCAATACGCCTCTCCTTTGCAGGGAGTCTTGAGAGAAGCAGCTTTACCAGAAAAATCAGAGGCGGCGCTTGTCCATGGCCTGAACCTGAAAACCAATCACATGGAAAATAAGGTAGTATCAGTATGAAGCAGTTGGTAGATCGTTTTTTATCGTTAGTACTTATGATCATTCCAATCCCTGTTTTTGGAGCATCGCCTCATTTAAAGGTAATCATTCAATTGATGGATTTATCCTGCACTTGTCATTCTCATGTGTAATCAAAAAGAATAAGGAATATATTATGAAAAATTGGATATTTATCTTGGTGGTATGGGTTACATTTTCAAATGCGCAGGGGCAACTGGTTGTGACAGATACGCACAAGCTTAACACACCACAAAGCATCGCGTTTGTTACAACCACAAATGGTCCTGTGATCTTTCAGTCCTTCTTATATGAGTCCAGCAGCATTGGGCCTACTCAAGCGGGGAACGTGCATATTGTTTTGGATGGAACAATAACGAATTCCATAAATGTAGGGGTTGTGGATGTCTTTCAAATTAGCACTGCATTTGATCAGGTGGCCCAAGGAAACCATACAATTACTGTTTTTTGGGAGGTGGTCCAAAATGACATCGACCGTGTCACCAGTGCGGCGACTGTGACAGCTCCTAACGAGCCTGTTGTACCTGCAGGGATGCAGGCGGCGCTGGATAATCTTCTCGCCCAGCTTCTGGCTCAGTCTACGTCTCAGAACCAAGCGATGAATACCGCTTTGACGGGTCAGTTAGATGCTCTTTCAAACACCCTTGGAGATGCAATTGCGAATCTTCAAAGTCAATTGGGGAAATTGAATCCTCAGGATAATAGCGAAATAATACGCAAATTAGATCAGCTATTGGCCGCTCAAGTTGAGACAGATAAATTGGTAAAAACTCGGAAGAGTAAAAAACTGTCAGCGACTGATATTGGTATGGGTGTGGGCACAGCGATTGGAAGCGCCCTCCTCAGCGGGGTTTTGCAAAGTGGGGGAAGTGGCGTGGGTCCTATAAGTTCCCCTTTTGGGGAGGGGGCGATCACGGGTGGCGTGAATCGGCCTGGATTTGACGAAATTAATTAAATCCTAGCATGAACTTTTTATTAAAAACGGGGGTTTTCGTTTTGGTGGCCTTACTCATCCAAGGTTGCCTCTCCACGGAGCAAGCCGTATACAC
>JAWXCD010000138.1:0-18181 GCA_034440535.1 Verrucomicrobiota bacterium
GTGCGCAACCACGTTGCGGCTGTTCGCGAACTCGCGAACGAATCCCAAAGGGATTCCGTCACACAGCCCAGGGTTGCAAAGCTACCCTGGGTTAAAGTGAAAAAACCGGTCAACCCCAAAGGGGTTGCGCCATAGGATTGCACCTGCAATTGACATCATCGAACACGCGGTCCGTGCGAACTTTGATAAGTTATGTCACTTATGACGGACTACACTAGGATGTAACCCAACACAAAGGTGAACCGGGCTAAACGGGCGCGCAAGTAGGGCACTTGATCTGCACCCGGCTATTGACTCTCAGAGGAGCTTAGTTATGTTGTTTCGCCCGAATGATGAATGCAAAACCCTTTCTGCAGCATGACCCGAAAAAGCTGGCTGATGTCAGTCTTTCCAATGAGGAAATCAAAAGATATTCCCGACATCTCATTATGCCTGAGGTCACTATTGAAGGCCAAAAGAAACTTAAGTCTTCAAGCATTCTTTGCGTCGGCACCGGGGGCCTCGGCTCACCCCTCCTCCTTTACCTTGCTGCAGCAGGTGTGGGGCGTATTGGGATTGTTGACTTTGATGTCGTGGATTATTCGAACCTTCAGCGGCAAATCTTACACGACACGAGCAAAATTGGTGTTCCAAAAGTCGTCTCTGCTAAACAAAGGATGCATGAGGTGAATCCCCATGTGCAGGTTGACGTGCATGAAGTTGCACTGACGTCCGAGAACGCCATGGAGATTATGAAAGACTACGACATCGTGGTCGATGGCACGGATAATTTTCAGACTCGGTACCTCACAAATGATGCCTGTGTCCTTTTGGGAAAACCAAATGTGTACGGCAGCATTTTTCGTTTTGACGGAATGTCCTCAGTGTTCTGGGCAAAACACGGACCTTGTTACCGTTGTATGTACCCAGAACCCCCGCCCGTGGGTTCGGTTCCATCCTGTGCAGAAGGCGGCGTGCTAGGCGTTTTGCCTGGGATTATTGGAGTGATCCAAGCGATCGAGACGGTAAAGCTGATCATTGGCCAGGGAGATCCGTTGGTAGGCCGCCTAATTTTATTCAACGCGTTGACGATGAAATTTCGCGAGGTTAAGGTCCGGAAAGACCCTGAATGTCCGATATGTGGAGAGAATCCAACCATCACTGAACTCATCGATTATAATCAATTCTGCGGAGTGTTTGCACATGATGAAGATGAGATTTTCGACGGTATTCCTGAAGCCACTGTTAAAGAACTGAAAGCTCGGTTGGATAAAGGTGATAAAATTAAATTATTAGATGTTCGTGAACCGCATGAAGCCCAAATTTGCCAACTTGCTGATTCGAAACTGATTCCCATGGGAGAATTTGAAAAGCGCATCCATGAACTGGACAGCGCCGATGAAATTTACGTCTATTGTAAGGACGGAATGCGCAGTGCTCACGCCGTTCGCAAACTCCAACAAGCTGGATTTAAAAAGCTCTGGAACGTTCATGGCGGTATCCGAGCTTGGGCCGACAAGATCGACCCGTCCGTGCCAAAATATTAGCAAACGCTGGGATATTTCCTTTGTTCCTTTTGATTTGTTTGTTGTGTTTTGTGTGTTCAATTCTTAACTCATTTCAATGCCTCAGTTTGCTCGTGTAACACTTGATCGGGCCATCGGACGGGAATTTGATTATCTTATTCCAGACACACTGGTGGCGCAGGTACAAATTGGATCGAGGGTCTCCGTCCCGTTCGGAAGGCAGCTGTTACAAGGGTTTGTGACGGCTGTCATCCCCCATTCCGATCACGGCGTATGCAAGCCGATTGAATCGGTGGTGGGGCACAAGCCTTTATTAACCATCGAACTCCTCGAGTTAGCTCGGTGGATGGCCGATTACTATTGTTGCACCACGGAGTCAGCCATCAAAGCCGTGATGCCAGAGGTCGTTCGGAAGGGCGAAAATTTTAAGGAGCGTTTATTCGTGACGCTCATAAAAAAACCTGACGCGGCATCACTCACCGCCCTAGAAAAAAAAGCTAAAAAACAGGCGCTTATCATTCGCTTTTTGGAAGAGCAACCGACTCAATCCATTTTCCTAGCCGACTTACTCCACCGTACGGGAACCTCAAGCACTTCGGTAGAAGCATTGGTCCGCTTAGGCGTATTGTCTGTTTTGCCCGAAGCTCAGATTCGTGATCCTTTTGTGGATGAAGTTTTTCTTCCGAGTCTGCCCTTGGCCATGAATCAGGAACAAATCGGTGTTCTCGATCTAGTGAAGAAAAGCATTTCGAAGCAAGACCCGGCAGTCATCCTCCTGCACGGGGTCACAGGCAGTGGTAAAACAGAGATCTACCTGCAAGGGATGGAGTACGCTCTGAAACACAACATGGGCGCGATTATTCTGGTCCCTGAAATTTCGCTCACCCCGCAGACCGTGGAACGATTCAAATCCAGGTTTGTAGAAAGCGGCGCTGAGGTCGCTGTTTTGCACAGTCATTTGGGAGCTGGCGAACGTCATGACGAATGGCACAAGGTTCTGGAAGGTAAAGCACAGATTGTCATTGGTGCGCGGTCCGCTGTTTTTGCACCCGTTAAAAACTTGGGGCTCATCATTGTAGATGAAGAACATGAAAGCACTTACAAACAGGAAGAAACCCCTCGGTACAACGCCCGTGATATTGCGGTCGTCCGCGGGAAGATGGCTGGAGCTGCGGTCCTATTGGGGTCGGCCACGCCCAGCCTGGAGTCGTATCACAACGCTGAACGAAAGAAGTATCATCTGTGCTCCCTCCCAAACAGAGTAGATGACAAAAAAATGCCGACCATGAAAATTATTGACATGCGTCAGGAGGCTATGCGGCAAAAGGGACTCAACATTTTTTCTGATAAGTTGGTCTCCGCCATGAGAAAACGCCTGGAACGCGGTGAACAAACGATTCTTTTCCTGAACAGGCGCGGGTACGCAAGCTCCATGTTGTGTCCGGAATGCGGGCATGTCGAGGGATGCCCCAATTGTAGCGTCTCGTTGACCTATCACCGCAAACAAGAAAAACTGATGTGCCATTTGTGCGGACACGTCGTCAACGCCCCGACACATTGCACGGCCTGTAAATCACCTAAAGTCCGGTTTTCAGGGCTAGGCACCGAAAAGATTGAGGCAGGTCTGATTAAATTATTTCCAAAAGCACGGCTCCTCAGGATGGATTCGGATACCATGACTCGCAAGGAGGCCTATCGCGATGCACTCAACTCGTTTAAAACGGGTAAAATCGACATCCTCGTAGGCACACAAATGATTGCCAAAGGGCTGCACTTTCCAAACGTCACGTTGGTTGGAATTATTTATGCCGACATGGGGTTGCATAACCCAGATTTCAGGGCCGGAGAAAAAACCTTTTCTCTTCTCACGCAAGTGTCCGGACGGGCGGGACGAGGCGACGTCGAAGGGGAAGTTATTGTTCAAACTTTCACCCCCTCCCACGCGTCCATTCAGTTCGCGCGCCAGTATGATTACCTTGGCTTTTACGAACAAGAAATGGAGTTCCGGCGGCAATTGTCGTACCCGCCCATCACTCACATCATCATCTGCACCTTCGTTGGCCACCTTCAAGAGAAGGTGGAGTTCGTCGGCAAAAGTGTGGAAAAAATCCTGAGGGCTCAACTGCCTTCTCATGTCATCATGGGTGATTTGGTCCCAGCTCCCATTGCAAAACTCAAATCGTTCTACCGCTATCAGATTGTATTACGATCAATCGCAATCCTTAAAATGAGTGATTACGTTCGCCACACTTTAAAAGACCATCCCATTCCAAAAGATATTAAAGTGATTGTGGATGTTGATCCCCTTCAGCTCGGATAACGACATCAATCAGAGACTTCAATAGGGCTATGATTCACGAAGTGGAGCAGGTCTAGCTTAATCACACGATTTTTGGTATCAGTTTGACCATGACGAAAATCACTCCCCATCATATCCTCGAACGAAAGTTGGCAGGTGGAAAAATCAGCGCACTGACGGCTTATGATTATCCGACAGCAAAACTGATTGATGATTGCGGGATCGACATCATTTTAGTTGGGGATTCTTTGGGGATGGTTGTGTTGGGCTACAAAGACACGACTCAAGTCACCATTGAAGATATGGTCCACCACCTTTCCGCCGTTGCACGATCATCACCTCGCGCGCTTATCGTAGCGGATCTCCCATTTGGAACGTACGAGAATGGTCGAGACGCTTTGCATCATGCGCGCATGTTAATGAGTGCTGGGGCTGAAGCAGTCAAACTTGAGGGTGGAACTGAGCGCAAAGAAGCGGTAGAGGCCATTATTGCTGAAAAAATTCCGTTGATGGGTCATATTGGAATGCTTCCTCAAAATGTCCGTAATGAAGGCGGGTACAAAATCAAAGGCCGCACTGATGCCGAAAAGGAGCGGCTCTTAAAAGACGCACGCTTTTTGGACAAAGCTGGTGTTTTTTCAATGGTGATGGAACTTATAATCCCAAGCGTATCAGAGGAAGTTACACAAACTGTGACATGCCCCACCATTGGAATTGGATCTGGGCCAAATTGCGATGGTCAAGTCCTTGTCATCCATGACTTGATTGGGGCGTTTCCATGGTTCACACCAAAATTTGTACAACCGAAAGCTGATGTATCTGGGGAAATATTAAAAGCTATCCGCGCTTGGCAGCAATCATTTTGAGGCAGTGTCTGGATGAACTTGAGTGACCCTCTGATTATTTATTTTATCCGCCCAAGCTTTTGCTCGATCAAGATCTCCGTACTCAATGCACGTGGCATAACGAAAAAGTGCATCGGTTGAGCCTGGTTCGATTTTAGGCATGTCTAGCAGATCCGCGTCGGTCAAAGTAGCTTCGATTTCAACTATGGCGTTGATAAGGCGACGAGCGTACTTTTTTTTAGCGTTATTATTTTGATCTGATGTTGCCATATATATTTAATGAAGGCACCTAACATTTAAACCTCAATGAGCACATAAACAATCTCAATTTTCTCCCAGTACCGTAAAACTTGACTCGTTAATAATCCCCTCCAAGTACGAGTACCGATTGCGCCTATATTCATCGCCCTCTTGGGAAAGAATTTGAGTTTTAAACGGGTATTGCGGGGAGTCAAAAATGTGGGCGGCCCAATAACCGTACCTAGAAAATCTGTCGTATCCCGATGAAAAAGACGTGAGCTGACCTGAAACATCTGATAGCAGCACAGTCGTCGAACGATTGGCGTTCCCGCCCAACGCAGAAGAAAGCGTTGAACCGGGCACAATCACAACAGGGGCAGCCGATGCGTACAGGAATCCACTTCCGGCAGACGCTGGGGCAGTGGGATAAGGCGAACTGAATTGTTCAAAATCAAAGGCCAGTCCCCCTTGGGTTGTTAACGCTGGGGAAGGCGAATAAACGAAATACCGCGCGCCACCACCCATAACAAGTGCTCCAGCGCCGGCATTATTGACGAATGCGGTGTTCCCAGAAAGAGTGACATTATTTCCGATTCCAGACGCCGTAAAAGTCGTACCCGCATTTAAATTAATTGCGCCGGCAGAACTGACAAGTGTCACTGATGATGCCGTCGTGCCCCCAGCCCAGCTTCCACCTACCGTGATGTTTCCTGTTGAATTAACCGTCACTCCTGCCCCACGGCTCACCCCAGCCAGTAATGTGTTGCGGGAATTGTTGATCGTCAAACCATTCCCAGCAGTCAATGTCACATTGGCAAGTGTCACGTCACGCCCTGAGAGGGTAATGGCGTTGTTATGCGACACAGCTGAAGCCAAAGAAACATCTCCCGTCCCAGCAACAACAGCCAATGCTCCTGAAGTAGCACCTGAACCTACTGTCCCCGTAATTGAAAGGTTCCCGCCCGCGGTTGTCAGAGTGACTGTTCCGTCCACTGTCATGTTCCCTGCAAAGGTCATGTTTCCACCTTCCGTCGTAACATTGGCTCGTAGGACCGTTGCGGCCCCCGCGTTATTAAAATTAATACCACCCGTCCCAGTCGTGGTGATGGCGTTATTCACGTTGATGGCCCCGGTTGAAGTTAATCCAACGGCGGTAGGACCGGTTACGGATATAGCCCCTCCGACGTCAATACTTGTAGATGCGCCCACGACAAATGAATTGGCCGTAATCGCCGAAAGACTCAGTGCTGAAGTTCCGGTGGAGGAAATCAAAAAATCGTTTAACGCGCTCGTCCCCCCAATGACACCACCGAGAGTCATACCTTGTGAACCAGAATTAAGCGTCAGGTTCCGCGCACCGCCCGAACTGTTAATCGTTCTTGAAAACAGAATCGATCCATCCGTGGCAGTGCTGTCAGCTGAAATAGAAATTGCAGTGTTAAGAAGGACGTCTCCTGATACAGAAATATTCCCAGCACTACTCACACCTTTGAATGATTGGATATCGTTATTAAAATAAATCCGGCTGGCGGTATTCGGCGCGGAGAGAGTGATCCCACCTCCAGCAGTGATCAACTTCGACACACGCACCTGAGCGCTATTGGCACTAATGGCCACACCCCCAGTAAGAACGATATTGCCAGTTCCCTGCGTTTCTAGAGTGAATGCCGTTCCATGGGTGCTCGATGTTAAATCGATAAACCCAGAGCCATCCGTGCTGTTATTACGGGTCTGCAAGGTCACTGACACATTAGGTTGAAAAAGAATGTCCCCGTTACCAAAGGTTCCAGTTACCGATATCTCACGGGCTGCACGCAGTATAAGAGACGCTCCAGTGAAAGCTTCTAATTCAGATTCGTAAACAGTGGACAGTGCATCGGCATATGCAATCGTCGCGGGCACAACTGTATTTCCATCCACTCCGCCATCACCTGCACCCCCGGTTATCGTTAGTATGGTAGGATCTAAAAGAAGTGTGCCCTGCGATCCATGTTGAGCTGTCAAGTCGGCCTGGCCCCGAAACAACAAATGATGATGTCCCGAGACTTCAGCGAAACCACCATCGCCTGCGGTCGTCCCACCGCGAGCCTGAACTTTTCCATAAAATTCGGTTTTCCTATCTGCCCATACGATGATTGTTCCTCCGTTACCATTTAATCCTGCATCCGCAATAAGCACTGTGGCGGCATCAATTTTTGTGTTAACAGCATTTTTTTCAGGCCCATCCCCTTGGTAATTTCCACCAATAAGAATAATTCCTCCGTCCCCCGACTCGCCCGATACATCAACTTGAGTTCGCGACATGGAAATCTCTTCCCCGAGGATTTTGACGACCCCGCCTGTAGGACCACGCGCGTTGAGTTGTGAATCTGACATTTGGACCATTCCACCTATGATGTTTATCTCTCCAGCAATATCACCGGTGACGTCAACACGCCCCTCATGAATGATCTCCTGCCCTGAAAAAAATACCGACCCCGAGGCTCCCGAGACAAAGACCTGGCCTTTTTGATCGATGCGCGGTGCGTGCATCTCGACACGGGCTCCTGGACCATGAGCTTCAATTTTTCCGGTGTTTAATATAGTGCCGTTTTGCGCGGTAAGATAAACCCGCCCACCTCGAGTAGCTGAACCGGTGGCGCGGATCATTCCTGAATTGTTAACCGCAAGCCCATAAACATTACCCGCGGCCTTGATCTCAGCGGTCACTCCTTCAATCGTCCCAGTGTTCACAACTGACCCATTGGCGGATCCTGCCTTAACAAACACCCTTTCATCCCCAGTCTGTTTTATCAAAATTTCCGAGCCTGCTGCTAAAGCGACCATTCCTTTTGAAGAGCGCATAGTGCCGTGATTCTCTACTTGCCGCGCGATGAGAATGATATCTCCCGATCCCGTGATCTTTCCGAGGTTGACCACCTTCGCATCCGATGATCCTCGAAACACCATATCGCCCCCTGACAAAAACTCCTCATTGGAGACGTCGAGCGTTGACGCAATAAATGAGGCAGTTTCAATTCGTCCTGAAGCTCCAATGACAACGCCGTTAGGGTTAATTAGATAAACCTTACCATTTGATTGCAATAACCCGTTAAGGTCAGAAGCTGATCCACCTGTAACCCTGTTTAAAACGGCAGAGTCGGATCCAGGTTGCAAAAAGGAGGTCGACTCCCCTATGCCTATAGAAAAATCTTGCCAATGAATAATTGTTTTATCGGTACCCGTCGAAACAGTCAACTGCCCTGGGCCACCTGTCATTACCGCCTGCCCGGAAACAACCGAACTTCCCGAAGGATTTCCATAGGTTATTCGAAAGAGGAGGGCAAATATGAAAAAGACTGAAAATGTATGTTTCAATGAATGTGCCGAAATAGAATGTTTCATATAACATCCTGCTAACAAGCAACCTAATGGCGTATGAAGCCGCCGCCACTTTACTTTACCTTTGCCTTAAATTCAATCTCATTATTATGAATATAGCTGTTATGGAAGTTTTAGTTTGATAAAAGCCATAACTCTCGGTATATTTAAGTTTGTGATGATCTGCTATTGACCGCATCACTTCTCCTGAAATCTCAGAAACTTTTTCGCATCATGAAAACGCGCATTCTTATTAAACTGACGCTCGCATGTCTCTGCAGCTTAAGTCAGGTGTTTGCTTTAGATATTTATCAATCAGCATTTGATTCCCCTCCGTACACGGACAACTTATCAGTAGATGGTTTAGATCCTAATTTTTATTCCACAGCATGGTCAGTCTCTAATGGGGGTGGTGGAAACATAGTTGATAACTCCGATCCATGGGGGACAGGCAACTTAGTACGGTTCGGCGGTGGAACAGGCGGAGTCATCACTGACAACACACTGCCCGTCATCCTCACCAAGAACTTTGCTGCCCTACGTCCGGATTTTGTTTCATTTGCTATGCAATTTTCGATCGAGAATGATATCGGTTCTAATAACGATACATTTTCATTTTCGATTTTCAATGAGTCCTCAAATTTGTTAGCTAAAGTCTTCTTCGACAATTCCAACGATCGAATTTACAAAACCAATAGTGACGCACCCGCGGTCCGCACTGATTCAGGGCAAACCTTCGTAGGGAACACAATTTACGACTTCGAAATGAGCCTGAATTTCACAAATAACCAATGGTCTGCACGATATAAAGACACAACCGGCCCTCTGGTTTGGACTGATATCGCTTCGAATGAAGCCCTTACATCAGGAGGTACGGCGCTAAACCTCGGAGGAATGAATTTCGGATGGACTCCCCAGGCTGCCAGTGCCCTTGGTAACAATTATATGCTCTTTGATAATGTGTCGGTGGTAGTTCCTGAACCTTCTACATACGCAATGATGATCATAAGTCTCATCTTATTCACCGGGTTCTTGTATCGACGAAAAACCAAAGCAATAAATGCCGACTGATCGTTATTCAGGGAGAAGATGGAGCACGTTTCGCCGCTCCAAATCCTCACGTTCGAAAAGTCGTCCAAGCCGCTTTTCCACGCCAACGCGCAACCGTGAGGCCTCTCCAGCTGAAGTGTATAAAAAAAACGTCCGTCTCAAAAAGCGTTTACTCATCTATTCCCTTCTCGCCTTGGTATTGGGAATTTCGGTCATCATTTTTTATAAATCCAGTAAGACTCCCGAATTGGCTCTCGCAGAACTGCAAAAACGAGGCATTGGTTTTTCCACTAAGAACTTTCTGGTGGCTGCAAACCTTGGCAAACAAGATGTCGTAGACCTGTTTCTCAAAGCGGGGATTGATCCTGATATTTCAGACGAATCCGGCACCACCCCGCTCATGCTGGCTTCCTTCCGCGGCCATGTTCAGGTCGTCAAATTGTTGGTTGAAAAAGGGGGCGATCCAAACCGGAAAAATGCATTCCGCCAAACTCCCTTGACGCTCTCCATGATCCGAGAACAAAAATCAATTTCTACTTTTCTCCTTAAAAAGGGGGCAAAAAATCCCTTTATGCTGGTCGAAGCCGTCCGTGAAAAGAACCTCAAGGCACTTAAGTCATACTTGAAGTCAGATTTCGATCCAAACAGTTGTGATCCAAAGGGTGCTCCAGCGCTGCACTGGGCTGTGCAATCAGCCGACGTGGCCGTTGTGGAAACGTTAGTTAAAAACGGCGCTAAAACTTCTATGACCGATTTGGAATTCGGCCAAAACCCGTTGATGGTCGCTATTCAAATGCACAGAAACGATATCGCTACTTTCCTGTTGGATCATACCCAAAACTTAAACCAACGAGATTTAAGAGGACGGTCGGCCCTCACTTGGGCTGTCATCGCCGACAATACAACAATGGCTCAGCTTCTAATTAAACGTGGGGCGGATGTTAATGTCGTTGAAATTAAAAATGGGATGACCCCGTTAATGATGGCGAGTGTAAAGGGAAACACAAAGCTGGTGAACCTCCTAATCGCATCGCAGGCGGAGATTGGAAAATTCGATTACTATAAACGCACGGCTCTTCAGTGGGCGGTTTATAAAAATCAGGCTGACATTGTTCGGGTTCTTATGGACCAAAAAACAGGCCTGTCCCAAACGAAACAAGACCTCGAAGCCTCGCTTCAGATCGCGAAGAAACTTCACCTTCCAGAGCTCGAAATTCTTCTTAAATCTCGAAATAAATAATCGCCTGCCCTTCTTCGCATGGCATAGCTCTAGCTCTTGACCTATTACCAGTTCTTTTAATTTATAAAATTAGCGAATAAGACCCCAGGGGTTTTAAGGAAGGCGAATATGAACAAGATACCAGATGAAAAATCAGAAGAAGGAAAAGTAGGTTGGATACTGTTATGGGCATTAGGAATTCCATTACCCATTCTCTTCCTCCTCTTTATCCTTAGGGGATGTACCTAGGCGCACCGGGGGGATTATTTACTACGGCGTTTCTTAGAAAGGCCGTACTGAATCCCCTCTTTAGGTTTGCTCACTGGAGTAGGTCTATCGACTTGGTCTAAGAGAGCTGTAAAATTGTAGGCGAAGTTGTCCACTTTCTTACGCGGGATATTCTGGCCAATGAATTTTTCTATGGCTGTTAAAGATTGAAGGTCATCAGCTACTACAATCGTAAATGCATCTCCCTCCGCGCTCGCACGCCCTGTCCTCCCAATGCGATGCACGTAATCCTCAGGATGCATCGGGATATCATAATTAATGACGTGACTGACCCCCGCAACATCCAACCCACGTGAGGCAATATCCGTTGCGACTAAAATTTCGTATTTGCCCGATTTAAAACCGTCCAAAGCGTCAGTGCGCTCACGTTGACTCCGGTCTGAGTGCAACACGGTGACTGAATGGTTGAGGGAATTTAAGCGGTTCGATATCCTATCAGCTTCTGACTTTGTCCGAGTAAAGACGATCACACTCTTGTAGTTTGTAATCTCGATGAGCGCCAACAACAGGTCAAATTTTTGACCGGTCGCCACGGGATAAATCGCATGAGACACCGTTTCAGCGGGGGACCGTCGTTCGCCAATCGCAATTACAACGGGATTTTTCACTACCCACTTGGCGAGGCCTTCTATCTCTGGTGGCAACGTCGCCGAAAAGAAAAGCGTCTGCCGGTCAGCGGGACATAGTTTTACGATCTTCCGCACGTCCGGGAGGAATCCCATATCAAGCATTCGATCCACTTCGTCCAATACCAAAACTTCAATATCGGAAAGTGACAGCTCTTTTTGACTTATCAGGTCAAGGAGTCGTCCTGGGGTCGCAATGACAATGTCTGTACCCTTTTTTAACGCATCCAACTGAGTTTTATATCCTACGCCCCCGTAAATGACGGTGGACCGTAACTGAATATCCTTCGTAAATTCTTTAAACGAAGCATCAACCTGCACAGCCAATTCACGGGTGGGTTCGAGAACCAAGCACCTTAATTTCCCGCATTTTTTGAGTCGGGCGATCGTGGGTAGTGCGAATGCAGCAGTTTTTCCTGTCCCGGTCTGGGCCGACCCTATGACGTCCCTGCCCTGCAACACCACGGGTATCGCCTTCTCCTGAATGGGTGAAGGAACTTTATATCCCATGCGCTCAACTGTCTTTGTCAGCAAAGGGGGTAACCCCAATGCTTCAAAAGGATGCGCACTCTTTTTTACAGACTTCTTGTTTAGTTTTTGGGTCGTCCTTTTTACCCAGGATTTAATTTTTTGTATGACCATCTAAAATCTCAGCTAAATTTTCCACCGCTCAGGGAAAGGAGCTCGCCGTAAAATCTCTCCTGATCCGTATTGTCGCTTGCGTCCGTAATAAGCCAGTACAGCCAGAACGCCATAGAAAATTGCAATTATCGTCCAAAAAAGCAGAGGAGGCAATGGCTGGCTTCGTCCACTGACCTCAAAAAATTGTTCCAAATTGGATACGTGCCCGTGTATCACGATCTTCATCGACCACGCCACCAAGAGGAGCACAAATATCCAAGTGTAATTACGTAATAACCGACGGCCTATTGACTCTCGAATCCCGATTTTAAACGACGGTATCATCAAATCCTCGGCCAATAGATTCCGCCAATCCCCTTCTAGGCGCTCCGTAAACTTAACCACTATTGGAACCAAAAAATGAACTTCCAATATCCTCACACGCGCGCGGAAAGCATCGTAATACCGGTACCGCCTTCCTTCGATGGTCAAAAGCAGAAATACCATCGCATTAGCTATCATAAACACAATGTGGGATATTTCCGGGCGTCCCAACGCAAAGGTCGTGATCGCCGTTGAGGATATAATGGCCCAATTCGTCGTGGTATCCAGACGTTGCCGCCAGATCATGATCCGACCCAACTCGCCACGATAGAAATGACTCATCGCGGTATAATAATCCCGTTCAGTAAGAGTCGGTGTTGAGTGGCTTTCTTTGGGTGTATCCGCCATATCTGTTTAAGGCGCGGTCCCTATTAAGGTCCAATCATATCCGTGACGTACAGCATATGTCTCAAGCGCTTTTTCGTGCTCAATCAACACGGCCCGTACCACTGAGGAATCATCTGCGTGCCCAAATTCTTTCACAAAATCGGGAATTAAATCAACCTCTTGATGAGCATAAATGAGCGCAAAAGCTGCCTCAGCTGCGGCTGTAAGTGGTAACTCATCAGCTTTGCCTTCAATAAAATCCTCAACCACATCAGCCAGAAACTCCAATTGTTCAAAAAGATGCGGATACTTCGGTGTATCAAGTTGAGTAAACTCCGCCTTCAATAAAGGTATCTTTTTAAGAATCCCTTTCATCACTCTAGGCGTGATCCGCGATCCCCCGTGTTTTACAAATTCACTAATCTGAGCCATAAATTTTAATCTCCCTACTCCTAATCCTACCGATTTACGCAGGGGTTTAAAGAACTTTCCTTTAACCCCTATTATTATTCCTGCAAGGATTACGCCGATTCGTCAAAAAACCCTTAAATCCTGCATTGTAGGCTGACAAAGTTACTCGCGTTGTGGGTTAAATTTCGCTTCATGTCCGAACGGAAAACAAAGCGCAATACAACCTTTTGTCGCATATGCCACAAAAGGTTGGATTAAAGGGAGACGAGCAAACCATCTTTAAATGTGTTGGCTCTTCGCGAACTCTCGTGACGAATCCAAAAGGGTTTCCTCCCCAAAGCCCAGAGTTGGCATCGGATACAATCCCTAGGTTAAAGCGGAAAAATCCGCACAACCTCAAAGGTGTTGCGCCTGAATTTAAAGTCCTCGTTTAATTTGTCTTCTGGTGAATCCCGTCCCTCTTCGGGTCGCCTCCGCTCATTCCAGATGTAAAACTAATAATTAGTCAATATTTTTTATATGTAACATTGAGTATTATTTTTTGATTTTTGGTAAATAATCTTTGACAGCTACAAAGATAGAGCTTACTTGCTTTGCCCATCCGTTTTATTCATTTGAAATGATCTAACTTTTAGTCCTTACGGACGAGCTATTTACTTATGAAACGTTGCTACTTTTATCAATTTTGCGTGGTCGTGACTGTCCTTTCAGCATTTCCTGCACGCGCCCAAATGACTCCTGATGGCAGTTCGGCTACTTCCACCTCCGTGGGGGGAGATGGCAAAGTCACTGTGTCTATTGCCCCTTCGGATGCGAGTGGGATCAGTCATAATACCTACACGGATTTTAACGTCAGTACGCCGGGGGTTGATCTGGATAATCGCCTCGCCCATGCCCGCTCAATCATCAATGAAGTCACAAGCCTAAACCCAACTCTTGTTCAGGGAAAACTGGAAGTTCTGGGTCAGTCGGCCCATGTCTATGTCGTTAATCCAAATGGAATAACTGTGGACGGCGGATCATTTGTAAATACGGGCGGGTTGGTGCTTTCCACGGGCCGACTGCGGTTTGAAAGTCGTCAAGTCGCCCCTGGGGTGTTCCAAAGGAATCCGGTACTGGACACCACTGCGGGTCAGATTGTGATTGGTGCGGGGGGTTTATCGGGCGCGTTTACGCATTTAGAACTCATTGCAAAAGAGCTTTCCATCCAAGGTCCAGTGGAAAATACGCGGGCAGGTCTTAACTCCTCGCTTCATATTACGGCTGGTGAGAGTTCTGTGGAATTTGATGCGTCAGTTCCTGTGGCCAATGATACTCGGGTGTGGGCGGCGACAACGGCGGGCTCGGCCAATACGCCGGGGGTTATTCTTGTAGACCTGACGAGCAACGCGGCACTGAGGGCGAGCAAAGTGCAACTAGCCGTGACGGATCAGGGCGCTGGTGTTCGCAACATGGGCAACATCGTGTCGTCCATGGGGAACTTTACTTTATCCTCCTCTGGCGAACTCGATATGCGCGGGGGCTCGATTGATTCAAAGTTAGACACGATTATCCAAGCGTCATCAGTGATAGGTGCTGCCAATGGTTCAACTCGGTTCAATTTTTCTGCGGGCCAAAACGTGGACCTTGTAGCGGATAAAATTCAACTCACAGACGGGTCTTTAAATGTCGGTCGGGATCTGCCGGGTCATTTAACTCTGGGGAAATCAGGGATTCCTGCCACTGACGACCTTATCTTGACCCGGACAAGCATCAACGTTTCAGGGGGAGGCGTCGGCCTTTTTGCCACCGGCCAAGATATAAGATTTGAGGGCACACAAATGACAGTGGATCAACGTGTGCAAATGGAGGGAGACAATCTTTTCGTCGTCAGTTCCGAGGGCGTCCACTCAAGTCTAATGGCGGGCGAATATCAGTTTCCCACTTGGCAAGGCGTGACGATCTCCGGCAGCGATGTGATGTCGCAGACTGACCTCATTTTAACGCCTATCCAACTTTCCGTAAACCCGGCGGCGGGTCGTGGTGCGAAATTGATAGCCTTGTCGGGCGGGCTTCTCATTAAACCAGGGTCAGGAGATATCCTAAACGATGGTGGTTTACTCCAAGGTAAAACGAGGATTCTGGGCAACCCAGATTCACGTGGTGGGGTTACTATCGATATCCCTGGCAAGTTCGTGAACCGGTCGGTTTCAGCTTCCAGCCTTGCGATTGTGTTCTCCGAGGAGGACGACTTGTTCCTGAGCGCCTCGGAAATTGTGAATCACACGGGCCGATTAATCGCCAATAAAACGGTCAACCTCATCGCCCTTTTGGATTTCACGAATTTCATTGCGAAAAATGATAGTCCTAGCGCTGGAGTGAAACGTGAGTACAGCACTTCAAGCGGAGGATTTCTCTTTTTTAAAAGTAAAGTGACAGGGTTCAGCGTCGATTACGGCGACCTCGTGTTGCCAGGGCAACTGGCTTACGTGATCGGTAATGAACACGTCAATATCACCGCCGCCAATGTCTACAATCGCGGGGGAGAAATAGACGCTAACGGGGGTAATCTCGTAATCAATACGGGGGTTTTAGAAAATTCTGCCATTCAAACGGGGAGCGCTTGGTTTGAGAAAAAAACGTCGTTCTTTGGGTCGTCATCTCAGGGTCATTCCTCGGTAGTGCTGACTGGGGGTACCATGTCGGCGGCTGGTCAATTGAATATTACGGCTTCGAAATGGGTGGTCAATCAGGGCGGGCAATTGCTGGCTTTGGATGATCTGGTAGTGACTTCTCCTGAGGTCCGAGCGATTGCACTGAGGACTTACTCCCCTTTTGAGCGCACTCAAAAAGGTGGGGCTCCGTTCCGGGGCAAAAAATTCAAACTTCTGGGTCAAGATGTCGGGGGCACATTTGTTTCTTCGGCTGGGACTGTGCGCCTCAAAACCACCCAGCCTGTTCAGATCGAAGGCGGGATCATTTCCGGTGCGATGGGTGTTGATGCCTCAAGCGGTTTTTCAATTCTCAGCGAACCTCAACAGGATTCCCCTGTCGATCCTCAGGAAAACTTAGGGTTCCTTTTTAATTTATTTTAAAAAATTATTCGTATGCTCACCGTTCATCACATAACTAATCCGCACATCATTTGGGAGAGAAAAATCGTTTCTTCCCTGTGCACGTTGTTGGGTCTTTTTATTCTGAATTTATTCGTTGGGAGCTCCTTTTGTTTTGCCCAGCAAAGCCAGCCCAACAGGGTGTTGGATAATCCGGGGGAACGGTTCCTTGAACGGCAACAACGTGAGCGCGACCAAGAAAATCGGGAACGCCCTCAGGACCGCCTTGATGTGCCTCGGGAAGAGTCCCTCGAAGTCATAGAGAGTTCAGAGGAGCCTTCGTTCAAAGTTGACTCTATTGAACTCAAGGGAGCAACTTTGCTTTCTCATGATGTGGTGAGGTCCATCGTGTCTAGGTACGAGAAGTCTTTGTTAACGCGTGGGTTGATCAACAAATTAATGTTGGATCTTACCAACGCTTATATCGATGCGGGTTATGTCACAACCCGCGTGTATATTCCTCAACAGAATCTTTCCTCTCAAAAACTTAAACTCCAAGTCGTTGAAGGAAAGATAGAAAAACTGTCCATCAATAAAGACGGCCTCCGTGATCGCTCTAAACTTTGGACGGCGTTCCCTAATTCCAAAGGTCATTATTTAAACCTCCGCGATCTGGAACAAGGGTTGGATCAAATAAACCGCGCCCCCAGCGGACGGGCGAAGTTGCAAATGTTGCCTGGGGAAAAACCAGGTGAGTCTCTTGTGCAAATCGAAAACAAAGCCATTAACCCGTACCGTTTTTCGACCACTTTCGATAATGCAGGCCAGAAAATTACTGGGATAGAACGGCTTCGGTTCGCCTTGGATTTGGATAATCTTCTAGCTCTTAACGATATGTTGTCCCTGAACTATATCGGGAGCGAAGATACGAATGCGTTCGCTGGGTCTGCGAGTATCCCATGGGGTTATTGGACTTTTTACGGCAACGCGAGTTATTCGGAATACCTCACAACCCTAGCCCCCGATGCCGAGTTGTTGGGGGACGCTTCGAGCGTGGGCGCTGGCGCAAACTTGGTGGTTTTTCGCGATAAAACACAGAAAACGTCCTTTGACCTTTCACTGGGCCGGAAAAGCTCAGGTCGAATTTTAAATGATGTCCAACTGGCTTCTCAAACGCTGACTGTGATGCGGTTTGGCGCCACTCACTTGTGGAGGCCTGCAAATAATGTGTTACAGGTCGACGCCTTTTATCATCGTGGCTTGCCCCTTTTTGACGCACCGAGTGATCCTTCTTCAATCACGAGGGACGTTCCGCATAGCGAATTTAATAAGTTCGAGGCGAATGTTTATTATTTTCAACCGCTCCTGAACTGGATTTCGTTTCGTTCTACTTTGAATGGGCAATACTCCGTTGAAAGTCTTTTTGGTTCCGAGCAAACGGTGATGGGTGATAGCGCAACGGTTCGTGGTTACAATGGGTCCGGGGTCGCGGGTGACGATGGTGTTTTTTGTCGGAACGAGTTGTTGTTTGGGGTCCCGTTTAAAATTGAGCAACCTTTCCTGCAATCGGTTGTCGCTCAACTCCAACCTTACGCCTTTTTTGATGCCGGGTACGCGAGCACTAAGGCGTCCCGAGTCGATTCATGGCTTTCAGGAACGGGCGTAGGTCTGCGGCTCACTGCTGATCGTTTTAATTTTGACGTCACGTACGCCACCCCTGTCGACCACCACAATGTTACCGGCGTCCACTCCGACGAACTCTATTTCACCGTCACCCTCAAGGCCTTGTAACCATGAACCAAGAATTTTCCCCGCAGAGTGACCCCCACGCGCCTGCGACCAACGTCCCCGTTGGAAGTCCCTCCCGCGACCCAATCGCGCCTGTAGCGACCAACGTCCCCGTTGGAAGCCCCTCCCGCGACCCAATCGCGTCTGTAGAGACCAACGTCCCCGTTGGACCCTCCCGCGACCCAA